>NZ_CP113524.1:300000-600000 GCF_026723765.1 Lacrimispora xylanolytica | reverse complement strand
TCTGATCTCCTAAATTTGATATATCTTTTTTATCCATAACGTTCTGATCTCCCAAAATATTTCATATTTAAAAAATATCATATCACGAAACCAACCATTTTACAACGAATGGGCATAGGAAAAAAGCTGGAAAATAGTAACGAAAAAAGGCTGGCCAGCTTTCTTTATAAAAACTGGCTCGCCTTTCTTTATTCGTAATATGACAGGTTAAATGACATGACCTTTTTGTTTCATCACTTCAATGACCTGGTCTACATAAGTCTCACAGGTGTGTAAGTCTGCTGCTTCTACCATAACACGAACCACTGGCTCAGTGCCTGACTGGCGAAGGAGAATTCTTCCGCTCTCACCTAAAAGCTCTGCAACCTTTTCTACTTCTGCAATCACTGCTTCATCATCCTGGGCAGCTGTTTTATCGTGAACACGGACATTTTTAAGGACCTGAGGGAATACTTCAAATTCAGAGACCAGCTTTCCAAGGCTCTCCTTTTTCTCTAAGATTACTTCCATCACCTTTAAGGATGTAAGAATGCCGTCTCCTGTGGTGGCATGCTTGCTGAAAATAATATGGCCGGACTGCTCGCCGCCAAGGCAATTGCCGTTTGCTACCATATTTTCGTATACATATTTATCGCCTACAGCGGTCTTTTCATAGTCAATGCCTTCCCGCTGGAATGCCTTATAAAGGCCGAAGTTTGACATAATGGTAGTGACTACCTTGTTGTTCTTTAAGGTTCCCTGCTCCTTCATGTATTTTCCGCAGATATACATGATGCCGTCGCCGTCTACGATGTTGCCGTGTTCATCCACAGCCAGGCAGCGGTCTGCGTCTCCATCATAAGCAAAGCCTACGTCAGCGCCTACTTCCTTGACAAATTTCTGAAGCTGGCCGATGTGGGTGGAACCACAGCCGGTATTGATGTTTAATCCGTTGGGTTCGTTGCTGATGACGTGTGTCTCGGCTCCCAGAGCATCGAATACATTCTTTGCAATGGCAGAAGCACTTCCGTTTGCACAGTCAAGGGCTACTTTTTTATTTTTAAAGGACCGGGTTGCAGTGGAAATCAAATAACCGATGTAACGGTTTCTTCCTGCTGCAAAGTCCACGGTGCGGCCGATCTTATCCTGGGTTGCCAGGGGAAGTTCTCCCATCTCACCGTCAATATACCGTTCAATTTCAGTGATAACGCTCTCTTCCAGCTTCTCTCCCTTTTCATTCATGACCTTGATGCCGTTGTCATAAAAAGGATTGTGGCTGGCGGAAATCATGATACCGCAGGAAAAGCCTTCGGTTCTCACCACGTAAGATACGCTGGGAGTCGTCGTAACATGAAGAAGGTACGCATCTGCGCCAGAAGCGGTAAGACCTGCTACCAGAGAGTATTCAAACATGTAGCTGCTGCGTCTTGTATCTTTACCTATTACGATTCTGCAAACTTCATCTGGATTTTTCTGTCCATAGTACCAGCCTAAAAAGCGTCCTACCTTATAGGCATGCTCTACTGTCAGTGTGACGTTTGCTTCCCCACGAAAGCCGTCGGTTCCAAAATATTTTCCCATCTCATATCTCCTTTTTTACAAGTCTGCAGTGTATACAGAATTATATGTAATATATCACACTCTTTTCTATTTTTCAACCTGAGGCACCTCATAGGCATATAGGATAGTCCTTGCATCGGCCAGCTCATAGCTGCAAGTGACAAAGGACCACAGCGTCCCTATGGGGACGTCAGGCGTTTGATAAAAGAAGCCCTTTTTGGTCATCTTCTCTACATATCCCTGAAACTCTTCCTCTGTATCAAATTTGGTTCTTCGTCTTTCCCCGTCTGCATCCGTATAAAGGACTGTAAAGGGACGAAGATGATATTCACGGTCTGGTGTGTATACGGTTATTATTTGATGTTCTTTAAAAAATGATTCTTCCTTATATTTAATGATGTCCTTGAACATGGATCCATTTTTCATATGATGACCGTATAATATGTTATGCCTTCCAGAAAAATCAGGTTCGCTTTCATAATCAAGAAATATGGCTCCAGACGGATTCTTTTTGCCTTCAAAATCAGTGTCCAGATATGTTTCGTTATTATCGGTCTGAACGATTGGATAGTCTATGGAAGTGCCTTCGATTTTAAGCCAGCCGACGATATCCGGGTTCATCGCCTTTAACTGATCAAACTGAATGGGGGAAACATACTGATTTTCAGCAGTTTCCTCTGAAGCTTTGTCTGTACTCTCTTCCGATTCTTCCCTGCTTGTTTCTGTAGCCAGCTTCGCAAGGTCTTCATATTGACGCTTTTCTTTGTCTTTTTCCCGGTAGTCGGAATAAAGGATACTTGCGCCTGCAGCAAATAAAACAAGGGCTATTATAAGAATAACAATGGGCGGCTTTCTTTTTTCCATTCAAATCCTCCCTTACTTCTGCAATTTTTTCCTTAATTATATCGTATGACCAAAAAAATCTCAATCTTTTATAAGCTCTGCTAGACTTTTTTCTTATTTTTCTATATACTTTAAGTAACAAAACGTCATTTGGAGATGCTTATGAAAAATCAGGAATCTGTCATCTATGTTAATATGCTGGGAGGATTCTCCATATCCATCGGGGATAAGGCTATTGTGGATCAGAATAACCAGGCAAAGAAACCTTGGAGTCTTTTGGAATACCTTATCACCTTTCGGGGGCGGGATATTCCTGTGGAAGAACTTATCGATCTGTTTTGGAAGGACGAAGGAAGTAACAATCCCGCAGGCGCATTAAAGACCCTCATGTTCCGTGTACGGAAACTATTGGAACCACTTGGCTATCCCACACAAGAGCTGATTTTCCAGAACCGCAAGGCTTATGGGTGGACCAAACACCTTACTACCGTCTGTGATACGGACCGTTTTGAAGATCTGTGTGTACAATCGGAAGCGTTAGAGCTTACCTTTGACCAGCGGCTTTCCCTTTGTATGGAAGCCTTTACTTTGTATAAGGGTAACTTTCTACCAAAATCGGAATGGGAAACCTGGGTAGTTCCCATTCATACCTATTATCATACCCTTTATCAAAAGCTTGTAAACCGGATCTTAAATATGCTGGATGAGAAAAAAGATTATCCCACTATGATTGAGGTATGCCAGCAGGCCATTGCCATCGACCCTTACGGCGAGGACGGCCATTACTACTTAATCTGCGCTCTGTACCAGAGCGGAAATCAGCTTATGGCTATGGAGCATTATCAAAGAGTCAATGATATGTTCTATAATGAATTTGCCATTACTCCTTCTCTTCGGTTTAAGGAGCTTTATAAGCTGATCAGCGATAAAAAACATGGTATTACCATGGATTTAAGCAACATTCGGGAAATACTATTAGAGGGCGGTACCAGCAAAGGTGCTTTTTGCTGCGAACCTTCTGTGTTCAGGGACATTTATCAGCTAGAAACCAGGGCCATTGAGCGTACCGGAGATTCTATCTTTTTATGTCTTCTTACCATCAGTAACTTAAAGGGAGAGCTGTTAAAACCAGCCGTTCAGACGAGAGCCATGGACGAGCTTGGAGAATCCATACGTAATTCCCTTCGGCGGGGTGATATCTTCAGCCGTTACAGTGTCAGCCAGTACTTAATGCTTCTTCCCACAGCTACCTATGAAAACGGGGAGAATGTTTTAAAGAGAATCATTCAGAATTTCAAAAAAGAATATTCCAGAAAAGATTTATCCATTACTTATTCGCTGCAGAGTGTTACGCCCAATCAGGCATAGCTTTCGTCAGATAAAAAACACATTTCTAACCACAGGAGGAACCGGATGTTACAGGACGATTTTATTACACTCACTTTAGAAAAAACAAAGAATATTGCATTGATTGCTCACGACAATAAAAAACATGAGCTCATGGACTGGTGTAAAGAGCACTATGAAACCCTGAAAGACCATAAGCTTTGTGGGACAGGCACTACAGCACGTATGATTACCGATCAGACAGGCCTTCCTGTAAAGGGCTACAACAGCGGTCCTTTAGGCGGTGACCAGCAGATCGGTGCAAAAATCGTAGAGGGACGGATCGATCTGGTAATCTTTTTCTCTGATCCTTTAACTGCCCAGCCTCACGATCCGGATGTAAAGGCACTCCTTCGTATCGCCCAGGTTTATGATATTCCCATTGCCAATACAAAGGCAACAGCCGACTTTATCATCACCTCACCTCTGATGGGACAAGTATATGAGCACGAAGTCATTAACTTCAATAAAAATATCCAGGAACGTGCGCAATCATTATGATTCCGGATTTCCTATGATTCATGAAAAAACGGCAGGCCCTCCATTCTTTAGAAGACCTGCCGTATATTATTACTTAACCAAAAACCATCTTGCACAGAGTGGTGTATTCCTGGTAGGCAGGATACGTTTCAAGGCCGCAAAGCCGTTCTGCGATTCCTTTGTAATACCACGCATGCTCTGATTTATTCTTTTCATTAAAGCGTTCCCATATTTCATCTCCCAAAAGATAATAATCCCTTGCCGTAGAGCGAAGATTGCTTAACTTGTCCGCTAAAACAAGTTTCTTACACTCCAGGGAGGCATGTTCCAGATGATGAAGGGTCGCGCACTTTCTCTCTTTCCAGCTCTTTGTCTTATCTTCTGTCTCTTCCATGACAAGCCTTGCCACCCTTAGTCCGAATTCCTTTTTCAGCTCTTCTTCCGTTACTCCGGCATCCTCGACCACGTCGTGCAGAAGAGCGGCGCAAATGAGTTCCTCATCAGCCGCCATTACGGTAACGATGACTGCTGTTTCTAATGGATGGACGATATAGGGAATTTTGCTTCCCTTGCGATAAGTTCCCTCATGAGACTTAGCCGCAAATGCAGCCGCTTTCTCGACCATACTGATTCTCCTTTGGTTGTTTCTTACTATATATAGTAACACAAATTATTTTGTTTTAACAGTCAATCTTGTAAGATTCCAGAAACAACCGTAATCGATTCTAACTAAAATCTATACTATGTAAAGGCAGGTCCCAAACATCTGGGATACCTGCCTATTATTACTAAACAACTCCTGCAGTGTTAATATTGATATCGTCAACAACCACGACGATGATAACGTTATTGCTAAAGTTATCGCTGAAGTTATTACTTAAATTTCCGTTTAAATTGCCGTTTAGGTTATCATTTAAAAAGTCATTAAAGTTATCGTTAAAGTTATCTCTGAAGTTATCGCTAAAATTATCACTAAAGTTATCGTTAATGCTTCTGTTCCCATTAGAATTTCTTCTGTTACCACAACGGGATTCTCCACATCTTTCTCTTACGAAACGCTCTCTGGCTTCAAAATCGTTACTATTACCATTACCATTATTCCAGTGATTACGCCCACAACAATTTCTATTACAGCAACACATATATCTCACTCCTTTCTTGATAAGACATACTATATTTTATGCCACTGGCAGACAAGTAGTGAGAAAACAGAACGTGTGTTTGTTTTTAAGGGTAGTTATAAATGCAAGGTCAGGAATTTACTAGAATTAGAATAGGCTTTATTAAGGCTTTATATCATGCTTTCATGTGTTTTAGTTATTACTAAGAAACGGGCTTAAAGCTATAAGATATCAAATTAAAATGTTAAATAGCAAATTGTATAAGCGCCGATGAATAAACCATTTTAGCTGCTGACACACTGCTATTAAGTGATTGATTAAATGAAGCCGCAGTCCCCCGGTCTATCTGAAATTCCAATAAAACAGCCCCCGATCAAGGAAATGAACCATGCTGAAAATACTTATCCAGAGCAAAGAACCTGCAATATTTATCGAATGATTTTTCCCTCAAGCACACATAAACTTGTTATCTCGTAAGAATAAATTAAATTATTACGATTTTTCAGTTCATCTTGTAAGATCCCCCATTTTCTGCTATGCTAGGAAACGTAAAAACAATCAGGAGGATAGTCAAACAGTATGAACCAGTATAACAATCAGCCAAGATCAGGCCGCAGGCAATCAGGCCCTCAATACCGACAAGATGCGGGAAAACATGGTTTTCTTTCGGTCCTTCTGTTTTATGTGCTGCCTTTTATTCTTATCAATGGTCTTATCTTCTTTGTGGTAACAGAAAAGCCAAAGGGAGATATTTCCATCGGCGAAAGCAGCGATTATATTTCAACCACCATGGAACTTAAAATAAGCTCTCTGCTTCCTTTAAAGAGTATGGAGGTGACCTTGGACGGAAATCCTGTGGAAATCACAAAAACAGGTTCCAAGATCTATACAGCAAATTTAAAAAATAATGGCGCCCTGGAAGTAAAGCTTACCGGATTTAATAAAATGAGAACCGTTTTCGGCGAGCAGGTGAATGTTCTGGATGATACTCCTCCAGTCATTAAGGACAAGATGTTTAAGGAAGGAATTCTTTCTTTCCGTCTGGATGACAGCCAGTCTGGAGTGGATTATTCCTCTGTTACTGCTTATAATGAGGACAAGCCGGAAATTCTCCCTCTTTCCATTGACCGGAGTACTGGACTTATCATGTTTGAGATCAAGAAAGAGAATCTGACCATCTCTGCTAAGGATAAGATTGGAAACGAAATGCACGTCACTTATGATCCAAAAGGCCAGAGCGTGGATGATGAAGAGTTGAATGGCGAAGAGAATCAGCTTCCGGATGATGAGACTTTAGAAGATACCGAGAATGCAACAGATAGTAATAAAAAGAATACGAATTAGAATATAATTAAAAGATTCCGGGCTTACTGGAATCTTTTTTTATGGAATAGAAAATTACACTCTATTTCATAAAAAAGAATGTTGGAAGTGTGCTTTTGGGGCACACACCAACATTCCGTATAGAACCTTTATTCCTTTCCTCTGCCGTAAAGAAAGGTAAGCTCCCTGCATTTATTTAAGATATCTTCTGTCACTTCCCCGGGAAGGAGCCTGAAACGCCAGTTCTTTCCTAAGGTGGAAGGCTCATTGATCCTGGCCTCACAGCCAAGGCCCAAATAATCCTGAACCGGGATAATGGCAAGGCGTGCCACGCTTTGGAGTGCTAAACGGATATAGTTCCAGGAAACCTGTTCTTCTGATGGGTTCGTGGTATTCATGTAATTATCGGCAAATCTTCTGTCCTCCTGGGATAAGCTGTAATACCAGCTTTTTAAGGTATCATTATCGTGAGTTCCGGTGTACACCACGCTGTTTTGAGTATGGTTATGAGGAAGATAATCGCTCTCCTCCCAGGAATTAAAAGCGAATTCCAGTACCTTCATTCCGGGATAACCAGTTTCCTTTAACAGGTTTTTGACGGAAGGCGTCAGAAAGCCTAAATCCTCTGCAATGATATCAAGTTCTCCAAAGGCTTTTTTCATCTCTTCAAAGAAATCGATACCAGGGCCCTTTTCCCAGGCTCCCCCTATGGCATTTTCACTTCCTGCCGGTATGGAGTAGTACTCATCAAATCCCCTGAAATGATCCACACGAACCACATCATAAAGGAGGAAGCTGTATTCCATACGCTTTTTCCACCATGCATAGCCCGTTTCCTTATGATATCCCCATCGGTAAAGGGGATTTCCCCAAAGCTGGCCAGTGGGAGAAAACCCATCCGGTGGGCAACCGGCTACGGCAATGGGGTTTCTATCCTCATCAAACTGAAAAAGCTCTGGATGAGACCAGGTATCTGCACTGTCAAAGGCCACATAGATGGGCATATCTCCAATGATGCCAATGCCCCGGTCCCCTGCGTAGGACTTAAGCCTGTTCCACTCTTCTGTGAATTTCATTTGAAGAAAAGCATAAAAGCCAATCTCACCTTCAAGCTCCTTCTCATACCGGACAACTGCCTCGGGATTTCGAAGACGGATATCTTCCTCCCACTCAATCCAGGATTTCCCCTGAAAATGATCTTTTAAAGCCATATAAAAGCAGTAAAGTTTCGTTTCTTCCCCCAAAGACTCCATAGCCTCTGCTGATGTGTGTCCCCCCTCTTTCCAGCGGGCATATGCTTTCTTTAATAAGGGAAAACGGTTGTGATACAGTTTCTCATAATCGATATACCTGGAATCTCCCCCAAAATCTGTAGAATCACATTCTTCTTCCGTGAGAAGTCCTTCCTTTATAAGCTCTGTTAAATCTATAAAATAAGGATTTCCTGCGAAGGCAGAAAAAGACTGATAAGGGGAATCCCCATAGCCGGTAGGGCCCAGGGGCAGGATCTGCCAGTACTTCTGTCCTGCTCTTTGTAACTGATCCAAAAACTCATATGCCTCTTTTGAAAATGCCCCGATTCCGTACTTTGACGAAAGACTGGACACCGGAAGCAACATACCGCATTCCCGCATAGATCTTCTCCTTTAACGCCTATATTTTCCATTCCATATTATCTTATGGTGTCTGTTTACACAGTAACACGGAGGAGGAAGAAATACAATATTTTTTAGATGCCTGGTATTATTTTTGACATTTTATGACCCTTAGGATTCCATTATGACTATGTTAGAAATCCGTAATCAAAACCTATGAATTTTGACCTGGAATGTTAAGAGAAAAGAAATACACGATTTCCATTTTTCCTGTAAAATAAAGGTAGAAAAGGAAAAGGAGGAATTTAATATGAGAAAAATAAATAAACCACTGGCAGCCATTGTTATCGCCGCTGCCGCTATGGGTCTTACCGCATGTGCAACACAGCCTACAGCAGCTCCTGCTGCCAATGTATCCGTTGATAATAAGTCTTTCAATACCATTCAAGTACAGAGTACAGAAAAAGTAAAGGTCGTTCCTGATATGGCAGAGGTGAACTACTCTGTTTCCACACAGGCTGCAGATCCAAAGGCTGCCCAGGAAACCAATACCCAGGATGTTAACAAGGTCATTGATTTCTTAAAGAAAGCAGGCGTTGATGAGAAATCCATCCAGACCTCAAACTACGGACTGAATCCAATTTATGATTACAATGCCGGACAAAAAATCACCGGATATGAGATGCGCACAGGAATTATTGTTTCCGATCTTCCTATGGATAAATTAGGAACTCTGGTGGCTTCCAGTATTGAAGCCGGCATCAATAACATTGATCACATTGCTTATATGTCCAGCAAATACGATGAAAGCTATCAGGAAGCATTAAAAAAAGCAGTTTCCGCTTCTAAGGTAAAGGCAGATGCCATTGCAGCTGCAAGCGGTGTTACTCTTGGAACTATCACCAATGTGGTAGAATTAAGCACATATAACGAAAACCGTTATGAAAGCGTTGAAGGCGCTGCATTTGGTGCTCAGGCAGATGCAAAATCAATTGCAGTGGAACCTGGTCAGCTTGATGTGGAAGCTCAGGTTACTGTGACTTACGGTATTAAATAATACCATCTGCTGTAGTCTCTGGCTTTAAGGTTTTAACACCAAAGAAAAAGAAGGCAATATGGCAGAGCCATACAATTGCCAGGATAATCTGGCCCACCGGAATCCGGCTCATGGCGAAGAAGCCTATGGCCATGGCAATGGTCAAACTGAAAGAAAGTGTCAGCTTGGTTTTGATTGTCATGGCACGCTTCTTCACATAGCTTTCCAAATGATTTTTATAAAGACTGGTATTTAAAAACCAGGCATGCAGCTTATCGCTGCTCCTTGCAAAGCAGTAGAGCGCCCCCATTAAAAAGGGGAACGCAGGGAGCAGCGGTAAAACTGCGCCCAAAGCGCCAAGTCCCGTAAGAAGAATTCCTGCCGCGCACAGCAGCTTCTTTTTTATCTTCATTTTATGATTCTACTTCCTTTCTGGATTCTATCATATGACGGATCACCATGACCGGATGCCGAAAAAACAAACGCTTCCCGGAAAAAACCATGACTTCCCGGATTCGCTCCCGCATATCGTCCCGGTAACAATGTACCTTGCACTGGGAGCAAAAGGTCTTTGTCTCTGTAAAGGGACAGCGCTCTGTCCGGTTGCGTGCGTAAGCTTCTAATTCTTGGCACTCCTTGCAAAGCCCATTTCTTGTTCCATGCTTTTTCCTACAGTATAATGCAATCATACGGTATGTAATCTTGATTTCACTTTGTTTTTTTTCCTGAACATTCATTGATACGTTCACTTTCCCTTCCATGAACTCAATGTATTATCTCACATGAAACCACATTTGAATAGCTGCTCATACATGCAAGACCTTTTTATTATCATATTACCAGATGAATGGATTTCATGCGCCTGATTAGAGATGGCCGTATGTATAAAAAGAGTCAAGAAATCTTGCCCCCAAGACTTCTTGACTTAAAATCTTAACATGAAGCATGTTAAACCTGTTCTTTCCCGTAAAGTGATAAGAGATTGTGGGGAACTTCAATTCCTTCCTCCTCCAGCCGAAGCTTAATCTGTTCTAAAACCTCGGCCCGGACGGTCCAGTAATGTTCCATGAGGGCCCAGCCTCTGATCCCGATGATCACTGACTGCTCCGTAAGATCGCTGACATATACCTCCATGGGCTCTTCTTTTAGAATCCACCTGTGGTTTTTAATAATCTCTTCCAGCACCTGTTTGGCCTTTTTTAAATCCGAGCCATAGCTGATCCGTATCAGCACATCAAGCCTCCGCTTGTCCATGGCAGTTACGTTGGTGAGGGCAGAATTTGCCAGAGTGCCGTTTGGAATAACAACCTGCTTATTGTCCGCCGTGGTCAGTATGGTATAGACCAGACCAATGGTGCGCACAGTGCCTTCTCCATCTCTGGCAATGATATAATCTCCTACCCGGAATGGTTTCATGAGAAGAATCAATACGCCTCCGGCAAAATTAGCAAGGCTTCCCTGGACCGCAAGTCCAATGGCAATACTGGCGGATCCAAGAAGTGCTATAATAGAAGCTGAGCTTACACCGATCTGGTCTGCGATGACAAAGGCCAGAAAGCAGTACAGCATGGCGTTCAGTACGGACAACAAAAACTTCCTTACGCTGATTTCCATGTCCATCTTTTTAAAGGACCGCTCCAAGATATGATGAGTCATCTTGATAAGCCTTGAGCCGATAAAAAATATAATAAGAGCAATCAATAGCTTAATTCCAAATGCTATGAGATGAGGCCCCCAGCCCTTAATGGTCTCAAGAAGGACATTGGGCTTTAACTGCTCTAAGTTCTCCTGGACCTCTTCACTAAAAATAGCCAGGGACTCATCTGCTGTTGAGGTAGTGAGCATATATAATATCATCTGAGTTTCTCCTAATTCATTCATTTCCCGTGTGGAACTACTGTGTATTTTATCATTCCCTGAGAATTATTTCAATAGACTTAGGCTGTGTCCCCTTCTCCCACTGGTGATAAGCCAGCATTAAATCTACCATTCTTCCATAGCTTTTAACTCCGTCTGACTGGCTGTTCAGCTTTAGATAAGTATCATTCAGCTGATTTGACACTTCCGCCGTCTTTCCTTCATATTTGCCCCAAAATTCCGTATTATACTTAAGATCGTCCCAAATCCGGTCAGAAAGCATGCCGGAGACCTTTGCGTATGCCTGGGGATCTGCTCCTTCCAGGGCATTGGTGGCATAGATCCAGCCGGTGAGATACCCGCTGTACTGAAATGACAGCTCATCGGAGCCGATACAGGCCAGATAGCCGATAAAATTGGCCTCATCTTCTCTCATAAAGCCTCTTAAATGAGACAGCTCATGGCAGAGAGTATGGGGAATGTTATAATCTGGCATGGAACGGTTATATATGGCCTCTGCGGTAAAGGGAGAATACTGTCCGCAAAGCTGCTGTATGGAGAAAATATAAGACCATAAAAGCGGCTTTGGCTGAGGATAAAATCCGTCAAGCTCCGGATATAACTGGCCCAGCTGTTTCATGGCGGCAACACTTTCTGCACCCATGCCTTTTAATTCCAGCTTACTTGTTTCTGACCCTGACATACGGTTTAGAGTTTCAGTCAGATTCTCACAAAGTAAAATCAAGTCCTCAATAGAAGATTCCTTTATAGAAAGACCGGAATAGGCGGAAAATGGCCTGCGGTAATAATTAATGCCGCAATTTATGGTAAATAAAAAAAAGAGCAGGGTAAGAGTAAAAATACTACTGATTAGAATTTTCTTCAAATTACGGATGGAACGGATGGCATAAATGAGAAAGAAAAGAAAAAAGAGAATGGATAGCACCTCTAAAAGAGCAAAAGGAAATAGACCGGTGATCCCTCCCAGAATCCCGACGATCAAAGGATAGATGGACTTAGAATACCACTCCCCAAATCCAGGAACGTTTCTTGCCATGACCTGCAAAAGCAGGGAGATAAAAAACATCACCGCAGATGCGATGAGAAGCCGTTTATTTTCCTTCTTTGTTTCTTCCAAAGGCCCTCCTCCTTATGTGCACAATTCGATAATTTTATATTACCGCCATAATATGGCTATTTCATGGAATGTTTGTGAATATTTTCTTACCATTTTGTGAACCCCCTTGCGTTATGTGGAAAACTCATATAAACTCAATGAGGAACCATAAAGCAGAGAAAAGAAGAGAACAATATGAAGAGAGACGAAACCATGCAAAATGAGCAGAAACCGTTTAGCTGGAAGGATGAGATCATAAGCTGGATTAAGATCATCGTCACAGCAGCTGTCATTGCGTTTGTGCTTAACAACTTTATCATTGCTAACAGCAGAGTGCCAAGCGGATCTATGGAAAAGACCATAATGACAGGAGACCGGGTCATCGGATCCCGGCTTTCCTATTACTTTTCTGATCCACAGCGCGACGATGTGGTCATCTTCCACTTTCCTGATGATCCCACCGGCAAGACTTATTACGTGAAGCGTATCATAGGGCTTCCAGGAGATACCGTTGATATTCGAGACGGAAAGGTTTACTTAAATAATTCTGAGACCCCATTGGACGAGCCATACTTACCAGAACCAATGGAACCAGAAGAAGAGGCCCACTTTACGGTCCCTGAAGATTCTTATTTCATGCTGGGAGATAATCGTAATTTCTCCGCTGATGCCAGACGCTGGAATCATAAATATGTGAAAAAGAACAAGATCATTGCAAAGGTCTTATTCCGGTATTATCCATCGATTAAAAAAATTCAGTAAAAATGCAGGCCAGAAATCTCTGGTCTGCATTTTAATGCTTTTACCACTGATAATATTTAATCAGGGCCTGAGTTCCCTCATCTCCATGCCCATTCTCTTCCATATTCTCATACATGGAGCGGATATAGGTAAGGACTCCCAGACTGACACCAGCCCGCGCAGCCTCTTCCTCCGCAATCTTCATATCTTTGATAAAATGCTTGATAAAAAATCCCGGTTCAAAATCATTTGATAGAATCTTTGGGGCCTGGGCATTTAACTGGGCACTTCCGGCGGCTCCTGTGGCTATGGATTCCACCATATTCCTGTCATCCAGTCCATTTGCCCTGGCATAGGTGATTGCTTCACATACCCCTGCGATAGAACCTGCGATGGCAATCTGGTTGCACATTTTGGTATGCTGTCCATTTCCCGGGCCTCCCGTATACCGAATGGCCTTTCCCATGGCTTCAAATACAGGAAGACAGCGGTCAAAATCTTCCTGATCGCCTCCTGCTAATATGGTCAGGGTTCCTTCTCTGGCTCCCGTATCCCCTCCGGTCACAGGCGCATCTATGGCCTTACAGCCTTTTTTTCCTGCCTCTTCATAAATCCGTTTTGCAAGCTCAGGACTTGTGGTCGTCATGTCAATGAGACAAGTTCCTGGATCTGCCCCTTTCAGGATTCCTTCTTCTCCAAAATAGACCTCTTCCACATCTTTGGGATATCCTACAATGGTAATGACACAGTCCTTATCCCTGGCACAGGAGGCTGGATCCGGATACCAGATGGCACCTTCCAAAATAACGTCCTCTGCCTTTTCTCTGGTTCTTGTATAGATTCCAACTTCAAAACCAGCCTTCATTAAGTTTCTCACCATGGACTTTCCCATGATTCCCACGCCGATAAATCCGATTTTTTTCATTTTGTATCTCCCTCTCCCATCAAGTATTTTAATCTAATTGTAGCACCCTGAAAATGGCTTGTACAGATGAAACATGCCTCTTTTTTATCTTCCTCTTAAGCGTCACGTGCAGCCTGCAGGTCGTGCTTTTTATGATATAGGGGAGTTCGTAGAACTTTCCTGTATCATAAAAAGAGGGTGCTGCAAAATGAATTTACCATCTCACAACACCCTTAATATCATCGTATCATATCTTAATTTCTGCTCTCGATATCCATAACCATATCCACACGTCTCTGATGTCTTCCGCCTTCATACTTGGCATCCAACCAGTTCTCGGTGATCATCTTTGCCATCTCATCGCCGACAACTCTTGCGCCGAAGCAAAGAACATTGGAATCATTGTGCATTCTGGAAAGTTTTGCAGTGTAAGGCTCGCTGCAGACACAGGCACGGATTCCCTTTACTTTATTACAGGCAAGAGAGATTCCTACTCCGGTTCCGCAAATAGCGATTCCAAGATCTGCTTCTCCGTCAGCAACTGCACGTCCTACCATCTCGCCGTAAGTTGGATAATCACAGCTTTCTGTGGAATTGGTGCCAAAATCAATGACTTCATATCCTTTGCTTTCCACAAATTTCTTAATGGCATTCTTCATTTCTATGGCCGTATGGTCATTTCCCATTGCGATTTTCATATTTAATCTCCCGTTTCTATTCCTATATAAATAATATATGCGGCATTTACCATACCACAAATGAAGGATTTTATCAACCCTGTATCTCCACCACCTGATTGGTTATAGATCCTTTATTGATTCTGTCCGTAGAAAGACTGAATCCGGTCCATTCTTGATGACATGTTAACGAGGAGCAGATCTGCGGTTGTAAGGGCTGCCATAGCTTCCACCACCACTACGGCTCTTGGAACTATGATAGGGTCATGGCGGCCTTTGATTTCAATCTCCGTTTCCTCTCCCTGCCTCGTCACCGTTTTCTGGGGTAGGGCAATGGATGGAGTTGGCTTAAAGGCTGCACGGAATACCACCTGGGAACCGTCGCTCATACCACCAAGAATTCCGCCGGCATGGTTGGTGGCCTTTTCGATCCTGCCATCCTTACCTTTGATGAAACGGTCGTTGTTGATAGAGCCTGTGGAACGGGAAGCTAAAAATCCGTTTCCAATCTCAAACCCTTTGACCGCGCCCATAGACATGATTGCCTTTGCAAGGGCTGCATCATACTTTTCAAAGACCGGATCACCGATGCCTGCTGGTACACCGTCGATGATGCATTCCACCACTCCGCCTACGGAATCAGTTTTCTCCATCATCTCTTCTAAATATTTCTCCGCCATGTGAGCCGTCTTTAAGTCCGGCATATAGAGACGGTTTTCATCCCTTTCCTCTATATTAAAACGTTCCGGGTCAATCTCATACGGTCCAACAGCCTTTGTATAGGCAGTCACATGGATTCCAAGCTGTTTTAAAAATACGGCGGCAACAGCACCGGCTGCTACCCTGGCCGTGGTCTCCCTGCCAGAGGACCGTCCGCCTCCCCGGTAATCCCGGAAGCCGTATTTAGTATCAAAGGTATAATCTGCATGACCTGGACGGTATACGTCCATGATATTGCCGTAATCCTTGGAACGCTGGTCCTTGTTCCATACTGCCATGGAAATAGGAGCTCCGGTCGTCTTTCCTTCAAACACCCCGGAAAGTATCTCTACTTCATCTGATTCCTGACGCTTTGTGGTAAACTTACTTTGCCCCGGCTTTCTTCTATTAAGATAAGCCTGAATATCCGCTTCTGAAAGAGGAAGTCCTGCGGGACAACCATCTACCACTACGCCTACGCCCTTTCCATGGGATTCCCCCCAGGTGGTTACCTTCCATATTGTTCCCAGTGTTGATCCTGCCATGAATGTCTCTCCTTTTAATTGCTGACCTTTACAATCATACAGCTGTTTGGCTCATTGACCTTCAGCTCTTTTCCGTTCATAATAAGAAGTCCTTTTTCGTAGTCCACGGTAAAGAATGTAATGCTTCCTGTTTCATGGTTAATAGAAGCAATGTGCTTGTCATCGGGGAATACGCAGATATCTTTAGGATAGCTTCCGCTCACCGGAAGGCAGCAGGAAAAGGTAAGAAGTCCTGTTTTCTTATCCCGGTCATAGACTGTAATGGTATTATCCCCAGCATTTCCGCAGAACATGTGAGTCTCATCGTTTGAAAAACGCATGGAGCAGGCAGCTGTCAGTTGAGTCAGAGGAGCCTTTCCTGTGGTCTCAATGGTCTGAATCTTCTCAATCTTAGGAAGACGGTCTCCGGTTTCATAGGTATATACATCAATAACATTCTTTAATTCATGAAGAAGATAGAAGAATTTTCCATCCTCGCTGAACCGGAAGCACTTAGGAGCAGATTCCAGATCGCAGCGGATGGCATCAATTAAAAACATCTCCTCATCCTTTTCATCAAACCGGTAAATCTTTACCTGGTCGATTCCAAGGTCAGCCACCATAATGAACTTTCCGTCTGGCGTTCTTCTGGAACAGCTTACGTGAGGGCGGAAATTTCTCTCTGCTACACTTCCAAAGCCTTTATGAAACACTCCTGTTACAATATCTCCCACAGAACCGTCTTCATTCAATCTGAGTACGGTACACTTGCCATCGTGATAACCGGAAACGAATATATATTTATCCTCTGCATCTGTAGACAGGTGGCAGCCGCGCATTCCTTTGATATTGGCAGAATTCAGTCTTGTAATAGAACCGTTCTCATGAATGCGGAAAGAAACCACACCTTCATCTGCGATGGAATAAAGAGTCTTTCCATTATTTGACGCTATCAGATAGGAAGAATTGTCTACCTCCACCTCGCATCTGGGTACGAAACGGCCCTTTTCCACGTCCACATCATACACTGTAATTCCCTTGGCCTGTCCATTGTAGGAATAGGAGCCTACATACGCCATGTATTTGCCCTTCATCATAATATTTCCTCCTGGTTTAATCCTTGTATAAACTAGAAATATCATATCATAAGATTCCTTATTTGTTAAGGAAAAACTTCCTTAAAAAGTATTGACATCACTGGGAAAATAAGTATAATGTATCTTGCTGCCTGTTTATTATTACTAAACTTTTAGGTTATATCTATAGTCAGTTAGTATAAGTAAACTTTCAGCTTAACATAATAAAAAGGAGGAGCACATGGATATCGGTACAAAATTAAAAGAACTGCGTGTGTTAAAGGGGCTGACTCAGGAAGAGCTGGCTGACCGTGCAGAGCTGTCAAAGGGATTCATATCCCAGCTGGAAAGGGACTTAACATCTCCCTCCATTGCGACTCTTATGGATATATTACAATGTCTGGGAACCTCCATCGGCGAGTTCTTTAATGAAACCCCGGAAGAGCAGATTGTATTTGGCAAAGGGGATTACTTTGCAAAATACGAAAGGGAGCTGAAACACGAGATTCGCTGGATCATTCCCAATGCCCAGAAAAACATGATGGAACCCATTCTTCTTACCCTGGAAGCCGGCGGCGAAACCTACCCGGACAACCCTCATGAGGGAGAGGAATTTGGCTATGTGATGCAGGGCAGTGTATCCATTCATATTGGAAATAAAACATATAAAGCCAAAAAGGGGGAATCCTTTTACTTTATATCAGATAAAAAACATTATTTAAGCAGCAAGGCCGGCGCGACCCTTATCTGGGTAAGTTCACCGCCAAGCTTTTGACAGGAGGATAAAAGGTCATGGGTCAGCCATTAATTGATTTACGCAATATTACAAAAAGTTTCGACGGTACCATGGTACTGGACGATTTAAACCTTTCCGTGAAAGAAAACACATTTGTCACTTTATTAGGACCCAGCGGCTGCGGCAAAACTACAACCCTGAGAATCATCGGAGGCTTTGAACGGCCGGGAAAAGGACAAGTGATCTTTGACGGTCAGGATATTACTAACCTTCCGCCAAACAAAAGACAGCTTAATACCGTATTTCAGAAATACGCTTTATTTGCACATATGTCCATTGCAGAGAACATCGCATTCGGCCTTAAAATAAAAAACAAGCCAAAAACCTACATTCAGGATAAAATCAAATACGCCTTAAAGCTTGTAAACTTAGACGGCTTTGAAAACCGCAGTGTCAGCTCCTTAAGCGGCGGTCAGCAGCAGAGAATCGCCATTGCAAGAGCCATTGTCAATGAACCAAGAGTACTCCTTCTTGACGAACCTTTGGGAGCCCTTGATTTAAAGCTGAGACAGGATATGCAGTATGAGCTGATCCGTCTGAAAAATGAACTTGGCATCACCTTTATCTACGTGACCCATGACCAGGAAGAAGCTCTTACCATGTCAGATACCATCGTTGTTATGAACCAGGGATATATCCAGCAGATGGGTTCCCCGGAGAACATCTACAATGAGCCGGAAAATGCATTTGTGGCTGACTTTATCGGCGAAAGCAATATCGTTCCCGGCATTATGCTTCGGGATGAGCTGGTCAACATCTTTGGCGCTAAGTTTGCCTGTGTGGACAAGGGCTTTGGAGTGAACAAACCGGTAGACGTTGTTATCCGCCCGGAAGACATTGACCTGGTTACACCAGATCAGGGAAGCATCTCCGGAGTTGTAACTCATCTGATTTTTAAAGGCGTTCATTACGAGATGGAGGTAACCACTCCAGACGGCTTTGAATGGCTGGTACACAGCACTGATATGTTCCCGGTAGGCCAGAATGTAGGCATTCATGTGGACCCATTTGATATCCAGATCATGAATAAGCCTGCGTCAGAAGATGAGGAGGCGGTTGGAATCAATGAATAAGAAAGTATTATCCGGCCCCTATCTCATGTGGATGATCGGCTTTATCATCATCCCTCTGGTATTAATCGTAATTTATGGATTGACGGACCGGTCCGGCAGCTTTACCCTGGCGAATGTAATTTCCATCAGCACCGAGGAACATGCAAAGGCATTATGGCTTTCTCTTTTACTGTCCTTTATCAGTACGGTCCTTTGCCTGATCTTAGCCTACCCTCTTGCCATGATTCTTCGTTCCAGAGGAATCGGACAGGGTAGCTTTATTGTTTTTATCTTTATTCTGCCTATGTGGATGAACTTTCTTTTACGCACCCTGGCATGGCAGACCCTTTTAGAGAAGAACGGAGTTATTAACGGAATTTTATCCACACTCCATCTTCCCGGACAGAGCCTTATCAACACTCCTGGAGCCATTATCCTTGGTATGGTGTATAACTTCCTGCCATTTATGGTTCTTCCTATTTATAATGTACTGATGAAAATTGATGACAATGTGATTAATGCCGCCAGGGATTTAGGCGCTAACTCCTTTCAGGTGCTCATTCGTATCCTTCTTCCTTTAAGCATACCTGGCATTGTCAGCGGAATCACCATGGTATTTGTTCCGGCCCTGACTACCTTTGTTATCTCAAACCTGTTGGGAGGCAGTAAGATTCTCTTAATCGGTAATGTCATTGAACAGGAATTTACAAAGGGCAGCAACTGGAATCTAGGCTCCGGCCTTTCCTTAGTCCTTATGATTTTCATCCTGATCAGCATGGCACTGATTGCCAAATATGATAAGAACGGGGAGGGAACCGCATTTTGATGAGCAGAAAAATAGATGTTATCAAACGAATCATTCAGGATTTTTATCTGGTGATTATTCTGGTGTTCCTTTATGCACCCATTGCCACCATGGGAGTCTTATCCTTTAACAGTTCCAAATCAAGAACCCAATGGGGCGGCTTTACCATGAACTGGTACACGGATCTCTTTTCCAGTGCAACCATCATGAATGCTCTTTACAACACGCTTTTAATCGCTTTTTTATCTTCTCTCATTGCGGTTATTATCGGTACGGCAGCAGCCATTGCCATCAACAGCATGGACCGGGTGCCAAGATCTGTTCTTATGGGAATTACCAACATTCCCATGCTGAATGCGGATATTGTGACAGGAATTTCTCTGATGCTTGCATTTATCGCCTTTGGAATCTCTTTGGGCTTTAACACCATTTTGATTGCACATATTACCTTTAACATTCCGTATGTCATATTAAGCGTCATGCCGAAGTTAAAGCAGACTGATAAAAGTACCTATGAAGCCGCCATGGATTTAGGCGCAACGTCTATAAGGGCGTTCTTTAAGGTAGTATTTCCGGATATACTTCCGGGAGTGCTTTCTGGTTTTCTCCTGGCATTTACCATGTCACTGGATGATTTCATTATCACCCATTTTACACGAGGAGCCGGAATCAATACTCTATCCACCCTGATTTACAGTGAGGTGCGCCGAGGCATTAAGCCTTCCATGTACGCACTTTCAACCATTATCTTTATCACGGTGCTGGTGCTTTTACTCATCACCAATTTTGCACCCAAGAGAAAAAAATAGGAGAATATGCTCATGAAAAAAAGTTTAGTAAAGGTGCTCACCTTTGGCGCCCTTTCCCTCTTATCCATTGCTTTGCTCAGTGGCTGCGGAAAAAAAGAAGCAAAGGCCGGCGGCGCTGGTGAGGTTTATGTATACAACTGGGGCGAATACATTGATGAATCCGTCGTCAAACAGTTTGAGGATGAAACCGGCATTAAGGTTGTCTATGATTTATTTGAGACCAATGAAGAGATGTATCCAGTCATTGAGGCTGGCGCGGTGAAATACGATGCGGTTTGCCCTTCTGATTACATGATTCAGAAGATGAGAGAAAACAATCTTCTGGCTGAGATCAATCCGGACAACGTTCCAAACTTAAAGGAAATCGATCCCAAGTACATGGAAATGTCCAAAAGCTTTGACCCGGAAAATAAATATTCCGTTCCTTACAACTGGGGAACCGTAGGAATTCTTTATAACACAAAGATGATAGACCCAAAGGATGCACCGAAGAAATGGTCTGATCTTTGGGATGAGAAATACAAAGACAATATTCTGATGCAGGACAGCGTACGCGATGCCTTTATGGTAGCTTTAAAATCTCTCGGCTACTCCATGAATACCACCAACGAAGCGGAAATCAAGGAAGCCAAGGAGCTTCTCATTAAGCAGAAGCCTCTGGTACAGGCTTATGTCATTGACCAGGTCAGAGATAAGATGATCGGTGGAGAGGCTGCAATCGGAGTGATCTACTCTGGCGAAATGCTTTATATTCAAAATGAAGTTAAGGATCTAAACCTGGATTACTCCCTGGAATATGTGATTCCGGAAGAAGGAACCAACCTGTGGCTGGATTCCTGGGTTATTCCTGCCAATGCACCCAATAAGGAAAATGCAGAGAAATGGATCAATTTCTTATGCCGTCCTGACATCGCTAAGAAGAACTTTGAATATATCACTTATCCGACTCCAAACAAAGGAGCTTTCGATCTTCTTGACCCGGAGATTAAAAATAACAAAGCGCTGTTCCCTGGGGATGATTTGTTAAAGAACAGTGAAGTTTATCAGTATCTTGGGGATGAGGTTGATTCTCTTTATAATGAAGCGTGGAAAGAAGTAAAATCAAATTAAATCAATGCAATAGAAAAAGCGGAAGTTCTGGATTTTAAAATCCTTGCTTCCGCTTTTTTAATGTTTACTCTTTTTAATATTAATAATTGGTTATTAATACCTCAACCGTAACCGCATTCCGCTCCTTGAACTGGTAATTGCAATTGGAATAGGTCTTGTCAATATAATGAATCTTGTACTTTTTACTCCACTCAATCAAAAGCTCATTGGACATGCCTTTATGATACAGCACATTGGATAAGGCAAACCGGGTTCCCATGGAATCCAGCTTATCTAAAAGCCCTAACAATTCCTTTTCTTCCTTTTCCTTCCAATCCTTAAACCCACGGTTTCCATCGTTGTAGTTTCCTGTGGATATCAGATATGGAGGGTCACAGTAGACCAGGTCTTCCTTTCCAAGAGAGGAATAGTCAAGCTCCATAAAATCCCGGTTGGAAAACTCTATGTTCTTTTCCTGCAGTGCCTGGCAGAACTGGGTCAGATTCTTTTCAATGTTTTTGTTAAATGAGCTTCGGTTTCTCCCAAAGGGGGAGTTGAACTCATGGCTGTTATTAAAGCGTATCTGGTGATTAAAGGCGTAGCAGGTGAGCACGAACAGCATCACCAAATCCTTACTTTTATTATACTCTGAGCGAAGGGCATAATAGCCCTCCTTATTCTGCTGGGTCAACTGGTACGTGTCAATGATGCTCTGGATTTCCTTCAAAAGCTCATGGATTTCTGTTGTTTGAAACAGCTGGAACAATTCAATTAGGTAAGTAATCTGATCGTTACAGATGATCCGTTCTGCCTTTGCATTGATTCCCACGTTAAAACCTCCAGCAAACACATCCACAAAGGTCCTTATCCTTTTTGGAAATGCCTGAAAGACTGGCTCTAGTATCTTATACTTTCCCCCTGTATAGTTAAGAGGACTTTTTATGTACATGGTGGCACCTGCTTTTC
Organism: Lacrimispora xylanolytica; assembly: GCF_026723765.1. NCBI lineage: Bacteria > Bacillati > Bacillota > Clostridia > Lachnospirales > Lachnospiraceae > Lacrimispora > Lacrimispora xylanolytica. Next base: position 577,565 of record NZ_CP113524.1, on the reverse strand, counting down.
TATATAGAACAACAGCTCCTTAAGCCTTTCTGTCTCTTTCACCTTTCGGCTTTTATATCTTCGATAGGGAATCTCATACACATGAAAGGTTTCCGGCTTCCCGTGGGCCTTCATAGCCGTTTCAATCTCCTCCACTGTCATAAGCCCATCGGTACTGTAGCTTAAGATGATATGGGAAAAACGGGCATTGGCAATCAGCTCCTCAAAAGCAGGAACTACCTTATTTCTCATGCAGAATTCCGACTTCTGACCTTCGTCTGCTCTCTGACCAGTGACTCCCTTTACTTCCGGATAATCGTATCTGGCAGCCGTCTCAAGCACATGGTAATTGGAGAGATACTGTCTCGCATTGTAAGGCGGATCGATATAGAGGATGTCCCCCTCAATCTCTTTTAAAAGCTCTGCCCCGTTCTTATTATAGCTTCGGTTCTCTTTTCCGTTGCTGTTCACAGAAAGGCGGTAGAGCTCGTACCGTTTGTAGCTGCGCCTCTCCCAGGTCTTATGAAAGGCTCCATAGGTTCCTGAGGTGTTGGACACAAAGGGGATTCCCTCTACAATGCAGGCTACCAGGTAGTAGTACTCATGATCGTTTAGCAGACCGGCAGCCTTCCAGTCCTCAACCGTGCATCTGGCAAAGTCGATACGGAGGGCATTCTCGTCGTTTAAATACATGCGCCCGCCTACCGGGGCATAGGTATTTTGAAAAAACCTCCGTTCGGTTGGAAGCTCTTCTAAATCCTTCTTTTCTCTTTCATTTAAATAAACCACCGGATCTTCAATGCCTAACACTTCGTTAAGAAGGGTAAATTCAGGCATCGTGTCATTCTCAACGGTGGCACGCTGCAGTACATATGAAAAATACAACAGGTCATTGGAGCTGACCTGATACCACTGTTTAAAATATCTGGCTACCGCAGCAGTGCCGGAAAATATATCACAAAAGCTTTTTGCTTCTGGAGCCCGTTCATCAATGACTTGCTTGATCTGGTCCAGCAGCAGTGTCTTGCTTCCAATAAATCTCATTCTTTTCTTGCTCCCATTCCTTTTAACCTGCATATCATTATAAAGGAAAACCGGAAAAAACACAAGGAAAGATAAGGAGCTAAATGACTCCCTTTTACCCGCAATTTTTTTCTTTACGGGTCCGTTTGAAGCAGTACATTTTTTCATCTGCCATTTTTAAAATAGTTTCTGAAAGAATGTCAGGGCTGTTTCCAACATACACCACGCCATAGCTGATGGACATGGGATATTCCTTCTTTCCATCGGACACCCTCTCGTCAATGGCTCTTAATTTTTCCAGTGCTTCCCTTTCGCCGCAGTTCTTGTATACCACCACGAATTCATCGCCGCCGAACCGGCAGGTGTAATCCTCCTCACCGGCGGACTTTTTAAGCTCCTCTGATACCAGCTTGATATATTCATCGCCATTCAAATGGCCGTACATATCGTTGATCTGCTTTAAATCATCAAGATCAATCATGCAAATGGAGAAAGGAGCTCCTGTTTCTATATAAGACTCAATGGTATGAAGGCAGTTTCTACGGTTATTCAGTCCAGTGAGCTCGTCTTTATAAGCCATGACTTCTAAAAACGCTTCATTTTCTTTTTGATAGGTTATATCTGTTATGAGATGAACCACTGCTTTTCTATCCTCCCAAAGCAAAGAATATGCTTTTACCTGAAATATTTGGTCATGGGAACATGTAAATTCATACCTCTGCTCCAGTTCTTCCCCCTGGCAGGACTGAAGCCTGGTTAACAACGGAAAATCCTTTCCAAAAATTGTGGTATTATTAGAAGAATCATAAAACCGCTTTTTCGCCAGTTCATTGGTATAGAGTATCTCCCCGGTTTCTTCGTCAGTAACCACCACCCACTCCTTTAAGCTGTTCATAATGGACACCAAAAGGGTATTGAACTTTCTTTCCTTCTCCGCCTGTTCCCTTAATTTATTTTCTCTTTGTTCCAGCTGAACCACCATTTCATTAAATACTTCTGATAAGTCCCCCATGAAATTAAGCCGCTGTTTATAATCTCCATGAATCACCTGTCTGGTCTGCCAGACCATATGCTTTAAGGATGCATGAAGTTTCTTAAGCTCTCCTGCCATATAATTATCCCGTCCAGGAGGTTTTGCAAGAAGATTTCCTTCTGCCAGATTTTTAAGAAACTGATTGGCCTCCGTCAGGCAGTGAGAAAGCTTTTTTAACGCTTCCAGAAGGTCCTTTCCTACCTGGTCTGTTCCTTCTATCTCTCCGCTCACCGGCTTATTTTCCATCATGTTACGGATCTGCTCCAAAAGAATTATTTCATCTTTTTCCGTCATTCTTTCACCTTCGCTCAAAGATTGACCCCTACGTGGAACCGGTATATATCTAGACCTCTGACCCAGCGGTCCATCTTTGTGACCACGCATTCCTTTCCTTTGTATACACATAAAATGCCGGAAAGAAATTCCTTGTCATACTTACAATGAGTCTTACCAGCAAAGGACCGTCTGGAGCAGTCGACGTCCTCTCTCCTGGTAAGAAGTTCTTCCTCTGTTCTATCATCTAATGTTTCTACCTTTAAGATACCGGTCTTATGTACTCTTAAAAGCTCCTTTAGTGTCTTAAAGAACTCTTTGAAAGGAAGGTCCTGATTTATAAAATGCGAAGCATAAGCCCATCCAACCGATTTGCCCGCGTTACAAAATAGAATTTTTGCCGCTTTTTCTCCGTACCGGTGTGATAATTCTGCTTTTATGGTATACTCATACAGCCGATATACCATTACAGGCATTTCTTCTCCAAGATGCTTCCGTCCTTCTGCTATATTTCCTATCGTATCCCGGGAGATTGAAGTCTCCTCCCCTGAATGAAAGATATCAAACACAGGCATTGCCCCCTTCCGATACATTCTACTCTGTCTGCAAACCCTTTTGCATGGAACATAAAAGAAACCTGCGGAGACAAACTCGATACGTATGTGATATATATGATTAATATATTCATAAGCCTTCTCATTTTGTGTGAGGGTAAGTATTTCCTGCCTGTCCGTTTTTTTATTTCTTCCTGATAAAAAGGTGTACCTTTTTATACCAGGCCTACAATCTATCCTCCTTCCATAATTATTGTTGAAATATGGCGAAATTTTGATTATAATATATTATGGTTGATTTTACTCTTTAGACAAGCATACCATATTGCCAAAAAGGTACACCTTTTTAGCAACATGGTATGCTTGTCTCATTTTAAAATCTGCACTTTCTGCCATACTAGTAACGACAGGAGGTTTTAAAACAGTATGAACAATTTCTACGGTTATGTGAGAGTATCAACCCTCGACCAAAATATGGAACGGCAGTTAGTTGAACTTAACAAATGGGGAGTATTGGAAAAGAACATATATTGTGATAGATTATCCGGTAAGGATTTTAACAGGCCGCAATACCAGAAGCTAAAGAGAAAGCTAAAAGAAGGAGACGTCCTGGTGGTGAAAAGCATTGACCGGCTGGGAAGAAATTACGAGGACATTCAAAGGGAATGGAGGGAAATTGTCAAAATCAAAAAAGCAGATATTGTCATTATTGACATGCCTATTCTTGACACGCGTACCAATAAGGACTTAATTGGTACCTTGATTTCAGACATTGTCCTTCAGCTGCTTTCTTATGTCGCACAAGCGGAGCGTGAGAATATTAAGCAGAGACAAGCAGAAGGAATCGCCATTGCAAAGGCTCAGGGCCGGCATTTAGGGCGGTTCCCGTCTCCTCTTCCAGAGGATTTTTATCCGGTTTATGAAAAATGGAAGAGAAGGGAATACAGCTTAAGAACCGCAAGTGAAGCTTTGGGAATTACCATCAGTCAGTTTCGGACCATGATAAAAAAGCATAAAGGAAGTGGAAACGAAGACCCGACTTGAAAACCAGGGGCAATCTGTGATAGAATAAGAAGAGATTATGCAGAAAGAAGGTGTTATTACGAAGATTCAGGAATCTGCTGAAAATTATTTGGAAACCATTTTAATGCTTCATAAGAAAAATGGAAATGTACGGTCCATTGACATCGCAGGAGAGCTTGAATTCTCCAAGCCCAGCGTCAGCGTCGCCATGAAAAATCTCCGGGAGAACGGGTACATTGAGGTGGACGAAAACGGTTACATCACTCTGCTGGAAGAAGGACAGGAAATCGCTGAAAGAATGTACGAGCGCCACACGTTACTGTCTGACTGGCTCATCTCTCTGGGTGTCACTCCCAAGGTCGCACTTGATGATGCCTGCAGAGTTGAACACGTGATAAGCGCTGAAAGCTTTGCTGCGATTAAGGATCATGTGAATAAGGATCAGAACCCATAAAGAAAAGTGTGTAAGTCATATGGATACTTACACACTTTCTTTTTTTATTTCTTTTCCCTCCAGGTTAAGAGAAATGCAGAATTAATAATTACCAGAATCGAACCTGCATTATGTACCAGGGCACCCAAGACTGGATTTAGTACACCTGTCATAGCAAGAACTATGGCAATAAAGTTTAGAATCATGGAAAATGCCAGATTGTACTTTATGGTCTTCATCATCTTTTTTGACATCTGAAACAGATGAGGCAGTTCCTTGATCTCATCACTTACCAGGGTGATATCAGCAGCGTCGACTGCAATGTCGCTTCCTATGCCTCCCATTGCAATTCCTACATACGCCTTTTTAAGGGCCGGTGCGTCATTGACTCCATCCCCAATCATGCAGACATATTCTTTTTCCTTCTGCCAGGATTCTATAAAGCTCATCTTGTCTTCTGGAAGACAACTTGCATGAACCTCCCCGATTCCCAGCTGTTCTCCGATCTGTCTTGCCCCGTTTCTGTGATCTCCCGTAAGCAGCACTGGAGTGATTCCGGCCTCTTTCACCTTGGAAACCACCATAGTCGCTTCCTCTCGCATGGTATCTGATAAGGCCACAAAGCCTGCTGCCCTTTCATCCACGGAAACATAAACAACGGTACAGCCCGTTTTCCTGTACTCTTCCCCTTCCTCCATCTGCTGTGGCAAAAGGCTGATATCCTTTGTCAGGAGAAGTTCAGGACTTCCCGCCATGACCTCCTTTCCCTTCACCCTCGCCTTAACGCCTCTGCCTGGCAGCATAATGAATTCTTCCCCATCAGGTACCTCTTTTTTTGTGGTTTCCCGGTAGGAAAGAGCAATAGCCTTTCCCAATGGGTGCTCAGAACGCGCTTCCGCTCCCGCTGCCATTTCAAATACCTCTTCTTTCGTTAACTCCGTTAAAAAACTGGATACCTTAGAGACTCCAGGAGTCCCGTAGGTGAGGGTTCCTGTTTTATCAAAGGTAACCTTTTTAACAGCTGCCAGACGCTCCAGGGCATCTCCCTCTCTTACCAGAAATCCATGTTTCGTCGCATTTCCAATGGCAGCCATAATGGCGGTGGGGGTGGCAAGGACAAGGGCACAGGGACAAAATACTACCAGAATGGTTACTGCTCTTAAAATCTCACCAGTGAGAAACCAGGTGAGTGCGGCAGAAAGAACCGCTGTTATAACAATCCAGGTGGCCCACCGGTCGGCAATGCCTACGATCTTAGCCTTACCTGCATCTGCAGATTGGACCAGACGGATCATCCGCTGTATGGAGCTGTCTTCTCCAACCTTTATGGCTTTCATATCAAAGGAACCAAATTGGTTGACCGATCCGCTTAAGACTTCGTCCCCTTCTTTCTTATCCACAGGCATGGATTCTCCGGTCATTACCGCCTGATTCATGGAGGTCTGACCCGTTAAAATTACACCGTCTACGGGAATGGTCTCTCCTGGCAATACTCTTAAGATATCTCCTGCTTTTATCTGCTCGGCTGGGATAATCTCTTCCTTATTAGATACAAGCCTTCTTCCAGTGCGTGGCGTTAAATGAACCAGCTTCTCAATTCCTGCTCTTGCTTTTTCTACAGTCAGGTCTTCTAACAGCGCTCCAAGCTGCATGATAAAGGCTATTTCTCCGGCAGCAAAGTGCTCTCCAATGATGACAGACGCAATCAAAGCAATGGAAACCAGGACATCGGCTTTGATATCAAATTCTGTCACAAGGCCAATGACTGCCTCCAGAATAATGGGAATCCCGCATAAAAGTATGGCTACCCAAGCCCCGTCAAAGGGAAGGGGAACCAGATGAAAAAGACTGTTTATCAGAAACACACCGGATATTACAAGAAATGTGATATCCTTTTTACTACCGCCCCAATCCATTATTTCTTCTAATTTTTCCATGACTTCCTCCCGTCTTTTATACCTATGGGGGTATATGTACATCCTTAATATACCAATGGGGGTATGGGTTGTCAAGAGGTCAGCCTTTATTTATGGCAAAAAAATAAGGGTATCGCTCAATCACATCATGTCTTGTGATATTGCGATACCCTCTACACAGGCTTTAAGTCATATTGGCAAATCGTTCGACTGCCTTTGTAAAGCTTTCAATGGTCTTTTCTGCATCTCCATGTTCAATTCCATCTCTGACGCAGTGATTGATATGGCCTTCCAAAACTACCTGGCCTACCCTGTGAAGGGCAGATTTGGCTGCGTTGATCTGGGCAAGAACATCTTCGCAGGGAACATCTTCTTCCACCATGCGGTCAATAGCCTGGACCTGTCCGATGATTTTCTTTAAGCGCCGATGCAGATTATCAGCATCCATACATTGTTTCATGTCACACCTCCATATACCACCAAGGGTATATGGACATTATGGGTTAAAATCCATGGCTTGTCAATACTCTGTCATCACCTTAAGAAAAGCTGGACACCTTAATTTCTTTTGCCGCATCCCTGCCTATGGCAAGCCGCTTATCACCCACACCAAGAATCACGCTTCCATAAAACTCTCCTACCACTCGGACGGTCATGCCTTCTTCTAATTCATGACTTTTCATCATCTCCATGGTATGAGGGCTGCACATCATCCACTGAATGGTATAGGTCCCACCGATTTTTACATCATTTAATGATTGCATTAGAATCCTCCCTACTGTGTTACGTTGAGAGTTATTATAACCAATCCTGTCCGGGACATACGCAGGGCTTACATCCATTCTTTATAGCGTTTGATATATACCTTTTTTAAAATCTGTACACAGATTAAGTATCCTGCAAGCAGTGCCACCAGCCAGGGAATAAATATAAGCGGCAGAGGTCTCATATCAAATCCCACACCAAAGCCTGAAAATCCAATTCCCAGTGCCAGGGCGGCAACAATACAGGTGGATATCAGAAGGGGAAGAGACGGTACACTTTGTATAAAAGGCAGCTTTTCTGTGCGGATCATGTGGATAACAAGTACCTGGGATACCGTACCGAATACGAACCAGCCGCACTGGAACAGGGGAGAAAGTTCCAGCTTGTTGGCTCCCACTGCCCACCACATAACGCCAAAGCATAACAGGTCAAAGATGGAGCTTAAAGGACCGAAAAAGCCCATAAAGGTCTTAATGGATTTCGTCTCCCATTTGTGGGGCTTCTTTAAATATTCCTTGTCTACACGGTCAAATGGAATTCCCATCTGGGAAAAATCACAAAGCAGATTCTGGGTTAAAATCTGTACCGGAAGCATAGGAAGAAACGGAAGGAACAGGCTGGCAAGGATGACGGAAATCATGTTACCAAAGTTTCCGCTTGCCGCCATCTTAATGTATTTAATAATGTTTCCAAAGGTACGGCGTCCTTCTATAACGCCTTCCTCCAGCACCATCAAATCCTTTTCCAGCAAGATAATATCCGCGGTTTCTTTTGCAATGTCAACTGCACTTTCAACAGAGATTCCAACGTCGGCCTGATGAAGGGCGGGTGCATCGTTGATGCCGTCTCCCATATAGCCTACGGTATGGCCTGCGCTCTGGAAGGTTTTCACCACCCGCTCTTTCTGGGACGGTGACAGCTTGGCAAAGAGATTACAGGCTTTCACAGCCTCAAAAAGTGCCTCATCTGTCATGGCCTCCACATCACGCCCGGTCAAGATATGATCTACATCGACCCCTACCTTTTTACAGACCTTGGCTGCCACTCCTTCGCTGTCCCCGGTAAGCACCACAGTTCGTACTCCGTGTTCTAACAGGGCGGAAACAGCGGCTCCTGCACTCTCCTTTGGCGGATCAAGAAATCCTACAAATCCAATGAGTACCATGTCCTGCTCATCTGCCACGCCAAATGTGCCCACTCCAGGTACCTCATTTTTCTGAGCCACAGCAATCATGCGCAGGCCTTCTGCATTGTATTTATTGTAGGTAGCCATGGCAATGTTTCTGGTCTCCTCATCCATGGGAAGAACCTCTCCGTTCATTTCCATAAAGCTGCAGGCTTCCAGCATTTCCTCCACGGCACCCTTGGTGATCAGCTGAAGCTTTCCTAAGCGGTCTGATAAGACCACGCTCATTCTTCTTCTGGCAAAATCAAAGGGAATCTCATCCACCCGGTGGTAGGATTCCAATATATCATTAAGGCCATTTAGCTCGGCACGGTTTATAATAGCCAGGTCAATTAAGTTCTTAAGTCCGGTCTGGAAATAGCTGTTTAAAAATGCGTGACGTAAAATTCTGGTATCATCCACGCCCCTGATATCCATGTATTTTTCCAGCACCACCTTATCCTCTGTTAAGGTACCGGTCTTATCGGTGCACAAGATATCCATTTCCCCAAAGGTCTGAATGGCTCCCAGGGTGCGGACGATGACCTTGTGCTTTGACATGGAGACGGCTCCCTTTGCAAGGGTGGAGGTCATGATCATGGGAAGCATCTCCGGAGTCAGACCAACCGCAATGCTAAAGGAGAACAAAAGAGCACCTGCCCAGTCTCCCTTGGCAACTCCATTGATTAAAAATACAATGGGAACCATAATAAGCATCATCCGCACCAAAAGTCCGCTGACGGAATCCACACCACGCTCAAAGCTGGTCTTTGCCCTGTCACCGGAAAGGGACTGGGCCATGGAACCAAAGAATGTACTGTTTCCTGTCATTAAGACGATGGCTCCTGCACTACCGCTGACCACATTGGAACCCATAAAGCCTATGTTCTTAAGATCGGTCAATGCATCCTTTGGGCTGTTGTCCCCATGGCTGAATTTTTCCACCGGAGCTGATTCTCCTGTAAGTGCTGCCTGAGCCAGGAAGGTATCTTTGGTGGTTAAAAAGCGGACATCCGCAGGCAGCATGTGGCCGGCGGATAGCTGAACCACATCACCCGGAACCACCTCACTCATGGGGATTTCCGTAAGCACCCCGTCTCTCCATACATCTGCTTTATTGGATATCATCTGGGTCAGCTGCTCAGCGGCTGCATTAGAGCGCTGGGACTGAATAAATGCTACCAGGCTTGACAGCACCACAAGCCCTACGATAATTCCTACGGTCAGATAATCCGGTTTTGAAGATGCCAAAACATCTGTAAAATAAGTAACAGCAGCTATGATTAAAAGAATCACGTTAAAGGGATTAATGACTGCTTCTCTCAAACGGTGAAGCGCCGTATCCTTTTTTCCTGCTGTAATTACGTTAGGGCCAAATTCCTCCAGCCTCTCTTCTGCCTCACTCTCTGTAAGGCCCGTCTTTTTTGCTGATAGAAGCAAAAAAAGCTCTTCTTCCTTAAGAAATGCAAAATTTCTGATCTCCTCTTCCTTAAAAAGACGGTTCTTCATTTGCTGGGTATCCTTTAATTTTCCTGTTAAAAATCTCATTGGTCTCATTCCTTTCTTTTTTAGAGTCCCCAATGAAAATAAAAAAAGGCATAAAAATAGCCGTCCCAACAGACGGCAGAAATCAACAGGAAAATAAAGCCCTTATGTATCAAAAGACATAGGACATCTTCCCGGTCATAACTTCCATATATTGGGTTTTATATTCATATTGGGGCTTGAAGCCGTACATCTGACTTCGAGGGCAACTGTCCATGTCTTCACTCCTTTTTTCATAGTATTTCATATTAAGTGTAGACCACCTGCTATCAAATGTCAACCTTAAGATCCCAATCTAAAAAATGTGGTAATATTTGGATTATGTCCTTCCACCACAAACACCTTATAATGGATGATTATAAGCAAAGGAGTTTTACCATGCCAAGACGAGGTGAAAATATTTATAAGCGTAAGGATGGCAGATGGGAAGGACGGCTGTTAAAAAAAGATGGAAAATATCAGTATTTTTACGATTCCAGCTATAAGGGCGTGAAAGAAAAAATGAAACATTCTCCTGAAACTAAAAAGTCCAAAAAGAAACAGGACGCTGTCCCCGCAAAAGATGCAGCCGGTTTATTGGAAGCATGGTTAGAGGATACGGCTCAAAGGGTGAAGCCATCTACCTATGACAGCTATTACCGCTGTATGAACAAATACATAATTCCATTTTATGAAAATAACAAGTATTCCCGGATCACAGAAGAATCTGTTTTTCGCTTTACCAAGCTGATGAAGGAGGAAACAGATCTTGCAGATTCATCCCGGAGAAAGATTCTGGCCATCTTCAAAATTGCTTTAAGAGAAATTCTAAAAGGCTCCCCGGAGTATATTGCTATCCTGGAACAGATTAAGCCGCCAAAGGGAGGAGAAAAAGAGGTGGAAGTGTTTTCCATGAAGGACCAGCGCCTTATTGAGCAGGCCGCCCTTCACCATGAGGATAAACGAGCCATTGGCGTAGTCATGTGCTTTTATACCGGAATCCGTCTGGGTGAACTATGTGCCCTCAAATGGAAGGACCTGGATTTAGAAACCGGCACTCTGTCCGTTAACCGGACTGTTTCCAGAGTCAGAAACTTAGAAGACGGCGAAGATAAGACCATGCTATTTGTAGGTTCTCCAAAAAGCCGTAAATCATTAAGAAAAATCCCTCTTCCCGAATTTTTATTACAGCGCCTGAAAGCAAAGAGGGGCGAATTTGATGAGGAGGATTATATTTACTCTGGAAATCAACAGCCTTATGATCCCCGCCGTTTTCAAAAGCTATATAAAAGAATCTTAAATCAGGCAGGGGTCACAGACCGGAAGTTCCATGCCATCCGCCATACCTTTGCTACCCGTGCCTTAGAGCTGGGGGTTGACATTAAAACCATCAGTGAGCTGCTGGGGCACTCCAGTGTCTCCATCACCTTAAATATCTATGCCCATTCTCTGATGGAGCAGAAAAAAGCGGCCATTGAAAAATTCAACGACCTATATGAGTTCAATGCAAAAAAACAGCCTTTATTGTAGCACTTTATTTTCCATGGAATTGGGAGGAAATGGTTTACTTAACCGAAGCAATCTGGTAGAATTACCCAAAATGAAAGGATGTCTTGGTAACTATGGAGGGTAAGAATTTCAGCTTTGCGATTTTAAAAGGGTTCCGATTTGGATTATTACTGCAATTTGCTGTTGGCCCCATGTGCCTGATCGTCTTTCAGACAGCCACGGCCTACGGATTTATTAAGGGCCTGTCTGTTGTATTTGCCATTGCACTGGTTGACGCATTCTACATCGCACTTTCCTGTGTGGGAGTTGCCGCTGTCATGAGTCGGCCTGGCGTTCAAAAAACAGTTAAGCTCATAGGGTGTATTGTCCTGGTTTTCTCTGGTGTCAATACGATTTTTAGTGCCTTTCATCGTAATCTCCTGCCAGACATTCCTTTATTCCCTGATGTTACAGGGGGAAGCCTGTTTATGAAGGGAGTGGTTCTGACCGCCTCCAATCCTCTTACCATTATTTTCTGGAGCGGTATGTTCTCCACTCAGATGATTGAGAACAACTGGAAGAAGGAACAGCTTTTCCTCTTTGCCGCTGGGTGTGTCATGGCTACCATAGTATTTTTAACAGGTGTCTCTTTGATTGGGAGTATGGCAAGCGGATTTTTACCTTCCGCTTTGATACAATTGCTGAACGCGGTGGTAGGCTTTGTATTAATTGGGTTTGGGATAAAACTACTTGTAAAAAAGGACAATGCCAGGAAGACTGAAGAAATGGCTTAGATACATGAACAGGCTTGATCAATTTCCTATGATGAAAAAAGATGGACAGCATATTCTCGCAGTCCATCTTTTTTCTAATTTTATAATCAGAACTCAAAACCAAGATAAGTAAAGGTTCCGTAAGCATAGCTTCGATGCAAGAGCTTTGGAGTTCTATCTCCCCCGCTTCCCATTGCTGTAAAAAGAGGCATGATATGTTCCTCTCTTGGAACTGCCATTCTGGCATTAGGAGCAAGGGACTGATAATGAAAAAGATCATTTTGATTCAACTCTTCCACCTTCTTAATGATCCAGTCATCAAATTCTACTGCCCAGGCTACCGGCTTTGTTGCATTTCCATTCAAATCGCCCAGATTGTGTACTGTAGAACCGCTTCCAAGGATTAATATATCCTCTTCTGCCAGAGGCTTTAGGGCCTCTCCAATCTGAAACTGTTCCTCTTTGGAACGGAATGGGTTAATAGATACCTGTACCACCGGAATATCTGCCTCTGGGAACATGATGGAAAGTAAGGACCAGGTTCCGTGATCCATTCCTCTTGTATGGTCCAGGTTGGATTCTATCTGCTTCTCTTTTAAAAGATTCTTTACCTTTTCTGCCAGCTGAGGAGAGCCTTTCGCCGGATACTTTATGCGGTAAAGCTCCGCCGGGAATCCGTAAAAGTCATAAATCATATCATAGGTTCCTTCCACCGATGAAATTGTCGTGACCTCTGTTTCCCAGTGTGCCGTAAACAGCACTACTGCCTTTGGCTTTAAATTTTTTCCAAGCTCTCTTAATAATTTAATATATTCATTATCCTCCAGTACGAGGTCTGGTGCACCATGGCATAAAAACATTGGATGTATCATAAGCAATCTCCTTTCATCCATATCATCCAGCACATCTCATGTGTTGTACTTTATTTATATCAGGATTTCGCTTATATATCAATCATATTATGGAGTTTTGGGGTCAATTATTGTTTTATTTCTCTTCATCACTTGGACAAGCAGAATAATTAGGGATACAAAACACAAGTTTCCAGATAATTTCCAGATGCCCGCAATGGTGATTCTGGCTGCCAGAAAGCTGCTTGCCAGGGAAGCGGATAAGCATCCAAGCTGGAACACAAAGGAGCTTAAGGATAGTATGCTCGCCCTGATATGATTGGGCGTATACTGGTTGATGAGCGTGTTTTCTGCCACATTTCCCATACCATGAAAAAGATAAAATCCTGCATACCCCAGAAGAAACCCTGGCGTATTGGTCTGTAAGGACAGAATCACCAGAATAAGACTAAAGCTCAGCCTGCAGATACCATATATGTTCCACTTACCAAGGGGGTACTTAATGAGCAGCTTTTCACTGGCTGCATTTCCCATGGCAGACATGAAGAATCCCATAAATGATACCAGCCCCAGTGTCCATGTGGCGTCTTTTAGAGCAGATACCTCCAAATATACAGGCTGCCAGTAGGTCTCAATGGATGAGATCAAAAGTCCGGTAAAGAACATGCCTAAAAGAACGTATTTTAAACTTCCAGAGGATATGACAGCTTCCTTTCCCATTCTTAAATGAGCTCCAAGAGCTACTCTTTTTTCGTTCTCTTTTCTCTCCTTCTTTTCCCTTATGCCAACCACACATAAAAGAAATACAATGACGGTAAGGCCTCCCTGGACCATGATTACCCCCTCTGTCCCTCCCCAATAGGAGATAAATCCTCCTGATATACTGCCTGCTGCAAATCCTGCTGCCTCCAGGATCGACAAACGGGAGGAGACCGATGGGATACAATCCTGCCCATGTGCTTCTACTGCCTGCTCAATGAACAAAGCGTCCAGACTGCCAGAGGAAAAAGCCCGGCTCATGCCGTTAAGGATAACACAAGGAATTAAGAGGGTGATATCATCAGCCGCAATCAAAAGGGTAAGAGAAAATAATTTCATTACTGCGGATAATAAAAAAGCAGTCTTTCTTCCCAACAAATCCCCGCAGATTCCACTTGGAAGCTCAAAAATCAGGGCTGACAGGGCATAAAGGCCGATTAAAAGGGGAAGGGTCTTTAAATCTGCCCCACGCTCCAGGAAAATAAGATTCAGCACAGGCATTAAAATCCCCAGGGAAAAATAGTTAATAAAAATGACCGACTGCTGGGTCTTATTCATCCAGATCCTCCTTCGCTTGATACAGGATTAACGCGTACTCCCAGGGAGACTTCTCCTCAGATGGTTTATCATGAGCTTTTAAATATCGGGAAATCATCTGGAAAAGCTCTTTGGATTCTTCCTCTGTAAGGTGCATCACTCCTGTTATGATATCTCCAAACTGGTGAACCATATCCGGGCGCACCTCCTGGCCGCTATCTAAGACTTTTCTCTTATTTGAAATAAAGCCTTCGTAAGCCTGAGCCACCTTTTCCTGTAAATACACCTCTCTCTGAGAGGTCCACTGGTCATTATGTTCAAGCCCTATTTGAACCATTGCATAGCTTGATTTATAAAACTTTGCTGTAATCCCGTTAATCTGTCTGGTATGGTCAAGCTCTAACAGTCCCAGGGACATGAGCTTTCCTATATGATGCTGGACACTGGATGCGGAAATTCCCATCTTATCAGAGATCATCTTTGGTGTCAGGGGCTCTTTTGATAATTCCAGAATGCGGAGTAGCTGCTGCCTTACAGGATTCATATAGATTTCCAATTCTTTTTTCGTAGATAAAATGACTTTTTCCATACCTTATATCCTTTCATTTTTCGTTACACGAATTATAACATTACATATTGTGTAATGTCAATAAAAGAATTCCATACATCTGATAGCAGGCTTTATTTGTTAATGGCAGACCACAAAAAAAACCAACGGGATTATCTACCCATCGGCTTTGTCGCCATCCTTGTTTCATCGTAAACAAAGATAGCATTTCTGCATTTTTTTGCTTCATATAACGCATGGTCCGAGTGGACGAATAAACGGGTTGCATCCATGTTGGAAGAATAGACTGCCAGACCAAAGCTGGCTGTTAAGTGAATCTTTGGTCCTTCCTCAAATCGAACGGATTCTATCTGCTTTCGAATCCGGTGACACAAGGCTACGGCCTCTTCCACCACGGAATCCGGAAACAAGAGACAAAATTCATCTCCCCCATAACGAAAAGGTATGTACTTCCCTTCATTTTCCTTTAAAATCCTGGCAAATTCCCGTAAGCACTGGTCTCCCATGGAATGGCCCCAGTTGTCATTGATTCCTTTAAAATGATCGATATCAACCGTTGCCAGTACCCATTTTTTATGACTTTCCTGTGTTTCCATGTTAAACAGGGCTTCCTGAAGAGCCTTTCGGTTAAAGATTCCCGTCAGTTCATCCTTTTGCAGACTTTGTCTCAGCTCATACCGTTCCATATCTTTTTTCAGGATAGCCTTATTCTTCTTTCGTTCAAAGCGAATCACTACCATACATGCCGCAGAAAATGCGAATAAGACGATGATGGAAACAAGAAAATCTCCAAACAGCATCATATTATCAAGAACATAGGGCTTATCTCCATCCCATTTTACCACCAGCTCTGAAACAACAATGGAAATAATACTTAGAAAGGCTGTGATGCTGGTCAGGCGGTAATTGGCATAAATAATGGTCAGCATCACTGCACCGGTGAAAATGTAGTAGGTGGACGTGAGGGCACTGTGAACACAGAATATAACAAAGCAGATAAACACAAAGGTCAGTGATACCAGATAAATCTTCTGATCCAGAGACAAAAAATCCATTTTCAGTGCCATGGATTCCAGAAAAACGCATATAACGTTTAATCCGCTGGGCACGATGATATACTTAAAAAAATACCGTCCAAGAGGGATGGAGATCACATCGGAATTTAAAAATAAAAGGCTCATCATGCACTCTACCAGGAGAGCAAATATGACCACTCCAATGGTAATCTTATAATGAAGAATCAGCCAGTTTTTGTAAATCTGAGCATGCTCCCTTTCCATCTCCGCAAGATGAACGGTATTTAAATCTTCTTTTTCCATAAGATTATTCCTTATTTTATTTTAAGGAAGGAATTCTGCCCATGATTATGGTGTCATAATAATTTCCGTCTGATAGAAGCTTATCCTGTCTTAATACCCCTTCTACCTTAAACCCATGATCCATATACAGGAGAATTCCTCTCCGGTTGGTCTCTAACACACCCAGCTCTACTTTTTTTATCCCATTTGCATCTGCCCAGTTCATAGAACGGGAAAGAAGATTTCTGCCGATCTGGTGTCCCCAGTATTTTTTCTGTACACAGACACCGAACATCACCTTATGAGCCATTCGCTTTAGGGGACTTCCTTCACATCTGGAAAACCCTATGGGAGTTTCATTGACAAGAGCTACCAGAAACAAATGATTGTTCTCCCTGGTATCCTTCATAATGAGCTGCTTAAAATCATTTTCATCGAGAAGGCCTTCCCCTGCTTCCCGGTCCATATATTCCGTTTCTCCATCAATTAAAACCCTAAGCTTTGCTAACACCGCTGCATCGGATTCTTCGGCGGAACGGATGGTATATTTTAATCCTTTGATACAATATTCCTGTTTTTCTAGTTTCATACTCTTCCTCTTTCCGGCCGGTGATTTTTCCGGTCTGTTACTAATGTTTAAATTATGACGCTTGCACTGTTGCGTCCTTTTCCCTTTGACTGATAAAGCCCTTCGTCTGCCCGGTTGATTGCCTGAATATAATCCTCATCCGTATCCTTAAAAAAGGTGATGCCGACAGAGACTGTAACGGACAGCTCTTCTTTGATATCCCCTATCCTTAATTCAGATACCTTAAGAATGAATTTCCTGCAAAAATCCATGGCTGCCTCTTCCCTTAAGCCCTGGAGGAGAAAGACGAATTCGTCTCCGCCCCAGCGGATCACCATATCTGAGCTTCTTAAAAACAACTTCATCTCCGACACGAACAAGGAAAGAACCCGATCTCCGGCGGAATGGCCGTACTTGTCATTAATGCTCTTAAAATGGTCCAGGTCACACATCATAATGCCAGGGCCTGTTCCTATTTGTTTAAATTTATGAAAGGCTCTTGTCAGCTCCTTTACTCCATTCCTGCGAGTGGCGGCACCAGTTAAGGAATCCAGATTCATCTCTGATTCCATCTGCTTTCTGGAATTCCTGTGATACAGATTTTCAATGAGGGAAATAGAGCTTAGGCTGACAGCCAGTATGAGAGCAAATAAAAGCACCAGCGTATAGGTAAGCCTTGATACCATCTGGTTGCTCTCCCGGTCAATCTGATTTAAATAAGGATTTAAGTCATCAAGGTAAATCCCCATGCTGATCACCCAATTATAGTTCTGATACCGCTTGGAATAGACCATTGTTTTAGCAGCTTCTTTGCTATTCTTCTGTTCCACGTAATAGCTGTAAAAAATCTCCCCCTTCTTATTGATTCCATCCAGTTCTTTCTTGTTTGGATAATCTCCTTCGCTATCAGTTGTATTCGTGGATAAGTAGGTTCCCTCAAGCTCTGGCATCTCCGTATTGATTCTGCACACAGCATAGTTTTCCCCACCCTTGTCATTCATGACTTCATTGACACGGATAAAGGAATTTCCAGCAAACTGTACTCCACGAATGGTGTTTAAAATATCCGTTTTTACCAAAGATTCTGTGTAATCCTTGGTAACTCCTAAAAAGTAACGGTATTTTCCATGCATGGCTACCCGATATGCACTAAAGGTTCCTGCATTGTTATAAACCGTGTCCACCCAGGTCTCATGAGAAAGACCGTAAGGATCATAAACGGCTTTCTGAGCCGAGCCATCCCACAATACCACCATAACATTTTTGTAATCCGGGTTATTTTGAAAGAAATGGATGAAAAAGTCCTTAAATTCCTCATCTGTAAGGTCCATCTGCACATCGATGGTATTAAAGGTCCTGGCAACGTACTTTTCCACGTTTTTGGACTTGGCAGTCCGTTTCAAGTCGATTTCAGTAACAAGGTTATTGACTGTATCCTTTAAAAAATCCTTTTTTATGCTGCAGATCACATCCCTTGAACTTCCGAGATAGATCTGACCGATCTTATCAATGGAAAACAAATAAAAACATACCATAACCGTACAGATTATACTGCTGATTATGGTTAAAAATATTGCATATTTACGCCGAATAACTAATTCCCCCTTCCCATTGATTGAATCGGATATCTAAAAAATAAAATCCAAACGGGATCGAATAGGGATAGTATAACACATGGACGAAAAATTGTCTTATTTTATATGGTAAATTTATACTGAAATTAAAAAGAGGGCAATCAGCCCTCTTTTATCCTGCTATAAGGGAAGAACCTGAAAGTAAATTGCCGCCAGTTCTTTCTTTCCCTTACACTTTTTCTTTAACAATTCTGCCATCTTTCCATCCTCACCGTGAGGATTCTCAAACAGAAGCTTCATGCCCGTTCTTTTAACGAAAACAAGGCCCTCTTCTTCAGCAGCCTGCTGAAACAGCTCTGCCCGAAGTGGTGTATTGATTACAATCATATGATCTCCTTTACGAAAAGATTCTGCCTGCGGCCAGCATAATGACCGGAATGGTAAACAGGGACAAACATGTGGTAATGGTAAGCAGCTTGGAAGCATACTGGCTGTTCTTATGATACTGCAGGGCGAACATGGTTCCCATGGCTCCGCTGGGGCAGGCCGCAGCTGCAAGAACTGTAATGGCAATTATACGGTCTGCATGGAAAAGAAGGAGAACTCCTAAGGTCACCAGGGGGACAAAAATAAGTCTGGCTGCACTTAAGAGATACGTCCTTGGCATTCTTAAAGAGGATAGCAGATCACTTTCTGCCAGGTTCATACCGGATATCAGCATTGCCATGGGCGTATTCATGTTCCCGATCATCTCCAGTGGAGCTGCGATTACATTTGGAAACCGGATTCCCGTTATGTAAAAAATCAGGCCAACCAAAATTGCAGCATTGGAGGGCTGAATGAAATTTTTGACCGCAGCCTTTAAATTCTCTGTCTTTCCCTTCATCAGTATGATTCCATGAGACCATACGAACAGGTTGAATACGGTAATATATGAGGTCATATAAAATACGCCCTCTGAGCCTAAAAGCCCATGAATCAGAGGAATGCCGATGAATCCGCAGTTGGAATAAACAATTGACATCCTCTCTACGGCCATATCCGGCCCCGTCCTGGCCGGGACCACAAGCTTAGATATGGCAATGGCCCCTGAAAAGCTTGCCAGAGACAGGACAGCGGTGATAAGAAGTCCCATCAGCTTTTGTTTGTCAAACTCCATCTGATATGACATAAGAATCACACAGGGAGACACAACATTTAAGAGTATGGAGGTCATACGACTCCCGGTGGTGCCGTCTGCCGCCCCTGCCTTTATGGTACCTGCTCCAATCAGCAGGATGAAAAACATCTCCAGAATTTTCTTTGCTGTTAATAATGCCAGATCCATATGCGTTTAACCTGTGCCCCTTACTTTCCTTTCTCAGTCTCCCAATGCCTTTTTCACCTGTGCAATGACCTTTGCTCCATTCATGGTGCCGTAAGCCTGCATATCAATGCATTCAATGATCTTACCAGGGCAGTCCTTTTCCACCTTTGATTTACTAAAGCGGACCTGAGGCCCTAATAATATGATGTCTGCATCAGGACCTTTTTCTCTGGTGCTTGCTAGAGCATACGCATTGATGATACATTCATAATTATCCTTTGCTGCTGCTTCTTTCATCTTATTGACCAGAAGACTGGTTGACATTCCTGCCGCACAAAATAGTACAATGTTTCTCATAAATGACTTCCTTTCTATTACTTCATATTTATTTTTAAGATATCAATCATTTCCTTACAGAGATCCATGACCGTCATGGCATTCATCAGATGATCCTGAGCATGAACCATCAAAAGGCCGACTTCAACCTTCTTTCCATTCAGTTCATTCTGGATCATCTCCGTCTGAATCTCATGAGCTTCCAGGATTAATTGATCCGCCTCCTCTAACCGCTTCTCTGCCAGTTGAAACTCTCCGTTTTTTGCAGCACGAAGCCCTTCAATGGCAGTACTTCTGGCATTTCCCGCACTGACTACAAGCTTCATCACAATCATTTCCATATCCATATCAACGAGCCTCTCTCTCTTAACCTGTGATTATGAGTTTCACGTAGGTAACAAGGGTAATTAAAACAATCATGGTCCAAACCCATTGTTCCGATCTCCGGAATTCTGATTTTCTGCTTAAGACACGGTATAATCCAAAGGGCGGAGCAAAGATAAGCCAGAAATACGTTTTGATCCTTTCTCTGGTAAAGACTTCTTCCATCACAATCACCTCATGCTCATATTGTATTCTTTTTATTCTTCGGTTTCAATCCTCTGCCGGTTGGATGCAAGCACAAATGGAATGTATACAACAAAGGCAAGCAGGATACAAAGGATCTGGGTCACTGCTGCTCCGATGCTGCCTCCCGAACAAAGGAATGCCATAAGTCCCGGAGGTGTGGTCCAGGGAGCATTGACCACCATTCTGCCTGCAAAGCCAAGATTGGTCATAAGATAGGCAAAGGTCGCTGATACTGCCGGAGCAATCATAAAGGGAATTGCCATAATGGGGTTCATGACCACCGGAAGACCGAAGATGATTGGCTCATTGATGTTAAACAGGGCACATGGTATGGCAAGCTTTGCGATTGCCTTAAAATCGTCCCGTTTTGAGAAGATCATAATGGCAATAATCAGGCCGCCTGTAATGCCTGCTCCCGTAACCGTTGAGAAACAGGACATGAACGGTGTGTTGATGATATTCGGTATGGGAGCACCTGCGGCGTAGGCTGCTTCATTTTCTGCAAAGGCTGCTAACAAAATGGGTTCGTACACTGCTTTTGTTACCTGAGTTCCATGAATTCCAAAGGTCCATAGTAAAGTCGTGATAAAGATAAGGGTTATGTATCCGGGAAAGCTTGTGAGAATATTGGACAATGGTTTCTGGATAAATGCAATGATGGCATTAAAGAGGGACATGCCTGTTATCATCTCAAATACCATGCCGATTCCTGAAACAATAAGTATGGTAATCAGGGACGGAAACAAAATGGTAAAGGAGCGGGCCACATTGGAAGGAACGCTGTCCGGCATATGGATCTCGAACTTACCGCTTTTTACCAGCCTGCAGTAAACTTCCGTGGCTCCCACCGAAGCAAACATGCCTACAAATAAGCCTTGTGCATTGGTGTACATTCTGGCCAGTACATTGGTCACCACCACCTCACTTCCATCTACAGCCTTACCAGATGCGCTGAAGGCACAGAGGGAAATATAAGCGCCAAGTGCCACTACGGGAAGGGCCTTATCCTTAATCCCGTAATGCTCTCCAAGCTCCATGGCAATGAGTATGACACAGCCAATGGCAATAAAGTTCATGGTTCCATAGTTGGCAGCCACGAACATGGGATTGAGCTTTCCCAAAAAGCCAAGCCCCGGAACGTTTGCAAGACTTAAAAAGCCTGGCGTGGTACTGCAGATAACATTGGAAAACAGGGTACAGAATGAGCCAATGATAATGATTGGCAGCAGGCTCATAAATGCATTCTTAATGGCTGCCAGATGACGTTGTGTCTGCATGACTCCTGCTGCAGAAAGCAGACCGTTCATAATCTTTTCTTTCATCTCTTCCTCCATATCCACCGCTTTTGGCGGTAATCGTAACCGGTTCTTTATTTGTAATCACATGGTAGCACACTGTACCAAAGAACTCCATGTGGTCTTTTTCCATTTTCATAATGGCAACCTTTGCTTCCTTTTTCTGGGAAATAAACGCCACCAGGAAAGTGGAAAAACTGTGCTTGGAGATTGCTTTAAGGCTCTGATATAATGGATTTATCTTCATTACAGTTCATTTTAAAGAGGAGGGGTATTTATGAAGCAAATAAACGCATTTCCGGCTGGTTTTCTCTGGGGAGGGGCGACCGCAGCCAATCAGGTGGAGGGCGGATACTTAGAAGGGGGAAAGGGAATCTCTGTTTCCGACTGCGCAAAAGCTCATTTTGGAACAGATGTTACCAATTATAAGGCCCATAACACCGTCACTTCTAAAGATATCGAAGAAGCACTGAAAGATAAGGATACGGCATCCTATCCCAAGCGGCACGGCTCTGATTTCTATCATCACTATAAAGAGGATATCAAGCTGTTTGCCGAAATGGGATTTAAGGTTTACCGAATGTCCATCGCCTGGTCCAGAATCTTTCCTAATGGGGATGATTTAACCCCCAATGAAGAAGGGCTTAAGTTCTATGACAATGTCTTTGACGAGCTTAAAAAGTATGGCATCGAGCCTCTGGTCACCATGTCCCATTATGAACCGCCCATCAACCTGGTCTTAAACTACAAGGGCTGGTACTCCAGAGAGACGGTGGGATTCTTTATCCGGTTCGTTAAAACCATCTGCACCCGCTATAAGGATAAGGTAAGATACTGGCTCACCTTTAATGAGGTGGATTCCATGATCCGCCACCCATTTACCACCGGAGCATTAATTGAGGACCGCTTTCCCGGGCAGAACTTTGAGGAGGTCATCTTCCAGGCCATGCACCACCAGTTCGTGGCTTCCGCCTATGCAACAAAAATCTGCCATGAGACCATACCAAACTCTCTCGTTGGCTGTATGCTGACGAAGCTCACCTACTACCCTTATACCTGCAAGCCTGAGGATGTCTTAAAAGCACAGCAGACCATGAGAGGCACTTACTGTTACAGCGATACCCAGGTATTCGGAGAATACCCGGCCTACCTCCTTTCCCGGTTTCAGAATGAGGGCATTCATATCCGCAAGGAAATGGGGGACGATGAAATTATGAAGGCTTATCCCGTTGATTTCGTATCCTTTTCCTACTATAATTCTTCCTGCTCTGCCGAGGATACCAGTGCGCTTAGCCTGACCCCCGGAAACACCATCAATGCCATTAAAAACCCCTATTTGAAGGCTTCTGACTGGGGCTGGCAGATTGATCCCACCGGGCTTCGCATCTCCATGGTAGACCTTTATGACCGTTACCGGAAGCCTCTATTCATTGTAGAAAACGGCCTGGGTGCAGCGGATGTGGTTAAGGAGGACGACACCATTGATGATACCTATCGGATTGATTACTTTAGAGAGCACTTAAAGGCAGTCTCAGAAGCAATCCAAATCGACGGGGTTGAATGTCTTGGATATACCTCATGGGGCTGCATTGATCTTGTTTCTGAATCCACCAAGCAGATGTCAAAGCGCTACGGCTTCATCTATGTGGACTGTGACGATTATGGAGAAGGCACCTATGAACGGCTTAAGAAAAAGTCCTTTTACTGGTACAAGAAGGTCATAGAGACAAACGGTCTCAGCTTATATGAAGAATAGACTACAGCTCCTTTGGGAGCTGTTTTTCTATCCATGTCATAGCCTCAATAAATGCATCATAATCCTGCTTTTTAACCAGATCCTGAATCTCCTTCTGGCTTAGCAAAAATGCGGCAGTCATCTGGTAAAAACGCTGTAGCTCAACGCTGGTATGGTCCTTATTGGCAATGGATACCAGGAACACAGCCCGCACCTTTTGTCCTCCCCAGTCCACAGGCTCATCAAGAATTCCAACACAGACAAAGGTCTCCTGGCTGATGGCCTTATAAACGTGAGGCATGGCTACCATATTGCCAAAGGCAGTCTTTGCAAGCCTCTCCCGTTTTAAGACCGATTCGTAAAATTCCTGGGGCAGATTCTTCTCCTCCATGACAAAATGACACATGCAGCGAAGGACCTCTTCCTTTGTCCGTAACTTTAAATGAGGGAGAAACATCTCTTTCTCATAGTAATTCATCACAGAAGAGGTCTTCTCCGAGCAAAGGACCTTTTTCACATTAACGATGTCATTATCGTCAAGGAAATACTGAACCTCCAGGATGGGTAGTGGAACCGGAACCGTTATGGGAACCGTGGTGAAAATATAATCATAATCTGCAAAATCCACTTTATACAGACTGCCAAGGTCACAGGCTGTAATGTTGTTTATGTAATCTTTAAAGTAGCTCTGGTATTTGTACTGAAGTAATTTTGCGCTTCCCCGGCCGGAGGAACAGACAAGGAGTATGTTTTTCTTCTGGATTTCAGACTTTTTTCTCTCCAGGGCAAGAGCAAAGGCAAAGGCAAAATATGCGATTTCATCCTCGGATAAAAGCACATGAAAGTGTTCATTGATGACTGTGACCCCATTGCTTGCCATAGTGTAGGAAAGACAGAATTTCTCCTTCACATCACGAAGGAGGGGATTTTTTAAGTTCATATCGTATTTAATCCGGACGCTTAAAGGTACCAGATGCTGGCACAGTATCATGCGAAGCTCCAAGTCATTTCGGAAATCAAATTTAAACAGGTCATAGACCCGTTCCAGCATGGCAGTCACCAGATCATTGATTTCCTGGGTAATGATCATATTCTGTTCTGCCTCATCTCTTGGATAAATGATTTTCTTTCCTGCCAGATGAATGGCAATATAAAAGATCTCTGTCTCTGGAAATGTAATATGAAAAGTGGTTTGAAGGCTCCTTGCAATTTCCGTTGCAATCTGGTATTCCAGGCTGTCATCCTTCTTTTCCATATGCTCCTTTGGCAGAGGCACATAATGGCATTCCATGATACGGCTGATGGCAATATAAAGGTGCACCACCAGATTTTGATAGGAGGCGCCGGTTATGGTAAAATCATTGCTCTTTAAGACGGAGGAAACACAGGCCGCAATTTCGTCCATGCTTTGATTTCCTTTATGAAGCCGTTTTCCGGAAAAGGAAGCAATGCACAGCCTGGCATCGAATTCTCCTCCCTCCAGCTTGATTCCGTAATTGGGCTTTCTGATTACTTTGATATTAAACTGTTTGATGTATTGTTCCACTTCCTTTAAATCTGCGGTCAGGGTTCTTTTTGAAATAAACAGGCTCTCGCTTAACTCATCTAGCTTTACATAGGAGGGGCTGTTAAATAAATACTCCAATAGATACTGAATTCGTTCTTCCGAGGTTCCAGGCAGATATTCATCGGAAAGGCGGGAGTATAATTTCCTTTGAAACGTTTCAAACTTTTCTTTATCGGTAATCTTTAAATAATAGCCAACCCCATACTTAGAAAGAATGGCACCACCACAAGCTTCCATCTCCCGGTTCATTTCCTTTAACAGGTTTCTTATGGTCTTCGTTCCCACCTGAATCTGCTGTGCAAGATTCTGTGCGGTAACGTATTCTTTGTCTGACAAAATATCAAGGATCTGTCTCTTTCGCCTATCCATATATGTTCACTCCTATCGATTCATGCCAGCTTGCGCTTTTTAGTGGTATCTTGGGGCAGATTATATTATAATCGGATTGATCACCATAAACCGCCCAAGTTTTTTGTTAACTTTTTACTTATTTCTTGCTTAAATATTAATATTTTTATGCATATTCACATAATAACATAGTTTAAATAGCAACTAAATGAATCTTTTTTCCATTTTCATAGTGGTAAACTCTTCCATTTGAGTGCTGTAACTTTTTTGTAACCCCATACGCCTGTCTATGAGCTATACTACGTAGGAAGCAAGCTACAAATGAAAGAAAACGAAAAGGAGCACTGATATGAAATATAACATGAAAAAGCTTATTCCTCTTTTGCTGACAGGAGCCATTCTCCTTACAGGCTGCGGCAAAGCAGAAAACCAAAATACCACAAAAAATCAGCCACAGGATGACGCGGCTTCCATTGGAGGATTTCTTCCTTCCGGCTCAGAGCTTTTAGTTCCGCAAAAGGCAGGGAAAAAGCAGAGCATCTATCTGAATGCTCAGGCAGGCGGTGAAAATAAAGAGGCCTTTCTTTTATACCGGAATCCATCAGACAACCGTCAGGCCCATCTTCTCTATCTTACAAAGGAAAAGGACACCTGGCAGAAAAAAGAAGACATTGAAACAGGATTCTTAGGCTTTGATACCTTTGAGCTTATTGATCTTGACGGAGATGGAGCAAAGGAGGCTATTGTTGGCGGGACTGTTTCAGAATCAGGGCACGACAACCAGCTTACAATCTATAAGCTGGAGAAGGATGGACTTAAAAAGGCCGGGGAATTAAGCTACGATGCCCTTTCCATTGAGGATTATACTGACGATAAGATTCCTGATCTTATGGCTATAACGAAGAAGCAGGATGAGACAAGGGCAGCCGGACTGTATTCTTATAAAGCTGGTGCTCTCACCTTGATTTCCCAGATTGATTTAGACCCCCAGGGCATGTTCGAGCATGCAGCATTTGGAACGTTAGCAGACGGAAAAAAAGCTCTGTATGCCGACAGCGGCCTTGGCGCCCATTCCATGCTGACGGAAATTATTGTTTACAACAACGGAACTCTTTCAAAAGTAGGAGATCCTTCCGACAGCGTACTTTTAAAGCCATATCCTCTTTACAGCAGGGACTTGAACGGGGATGGTATCATAGAGGTCGGAGGAATGTACAGTCCAAAGGGCTATGAGGACGCTGCCATGGCTGAGATTCCCTTTATTTATACGTATCAAGACTATAAACTTGACGGAAGCTTTCAGGTGGTGGAAGAACGGTATGCGGATAACGGTCAGCATTTTTATATTTCCTTCCCCAGAGAACTTTATGAGGGTGTAACGGTAAAACGACTGGATGACGGAGTGGAACTTCTTTCCACCCAGGGAGATGCCTTGTTATTCCAGGTAAAATGGGCTTCAAAGGAAGCCGTTCCTGCTGACGCTGTTTTACTTGCCAGCACAAAGGATACTGCCTTTTATACAGAATCAAAATCAGAAACAAAAATACCAGCAAGTGCATTCCATCTGATGGAGGAAGAATTAAACTGAGGTTAAATATATGAAAACAATTCTGGTGGTGGAGGATGAGCTGTCCATTCGCAGCTTTGTCTGCCTGAATCTAAGAAAAAAAGGATATGAGGTTTTTGAAGCAGAAACCGGGGAAGATGCCCTGGTTCTGTTTCAGGATCAGACCATTCATGTAGTGATTTTAGACATTATGCTTCCGGGTATAGATGGCTTTGCTGTCTGTGACGAGATGAGAAATCTAAATCCTACCGCAGGAATCATCATGCTTACCGCCCGCTCCCAGGATGAAGATAAGGTGAAGGGGCTTCTTCTGGGCGCCGATGACTACCTGACAAAGCCCTTTTTGATGAGCGAGCTGGAAGCAAGGATTCTTTCTCTCTTACGGCGCTTGTCCCATGGTCTGGAAAAAGAGACATCCGGGGTCATGGTTTCCGGCTCCTTTTCTCTTGACAGCCTTCGGAATAAATTAACCTATTTGGGAACCGAAATCAGGATTACACCTACCGAAGCCTGTCTTTTGCAGTTTCTAATCTCCAATAAAAACAAAGGATTTACGAGAGATGAGATTCTTGACCAGGTCTGGGGCACCAATTATATAGGGGACCCCAAGGTCGTAGATGTAAACATACGGCGAATCCGAAGAAAGATAGAACCAGACCCGAAAAACCCCAGGTATTTATGTACGGAATGGGGCTACGGATATCTGTGGAAGGAGTAAGCTCATGAAGCGTAAGGTAGTCTCTTATTTCATGCTTTTGACTATATTGACCCTGACTCTTGTTATGGTTTGCTTTGGGTTTGGAATGAGGCGGTATTTTTATCAGGAGCTTTCTAACAGCATAAAAAGCCATGCGGAAGCCGTTCCCTTTGTATGGGCCGAGCTTGGGGAGTTTACCAGTGAGGATTTAATCAGAAAAAGTGATGAAGTAATAAAAGCATACCAGATGGAAGGAATCAGTCTTACTCTTCTCACGAGAAAAGGGGATCCCATTCAATCCACCACCGGCTATCTGGAAGACCATAAGGTCTCTATTGATTCCAAAGTCTTATCCTTTGAAACCGTATACAAAATACAAGATCCCATGGGGCAGAGGAACATGACGGTATATACTCCTCTTCTATATCAGGGGCAAACGGTGGGAGTCTTAAAGTATGAAATGTCTCTGGCTAAGACCGATGAAAGAATCTTCACCCTGTTATCCTGGGGCCTTGCTGCCTGTCTCATGGTGGCTTTTGTTGCATTTGTGGTAAGCCTTCGTCTTGGAAATTCCATTGTATTGCCTTTAAAAAACATTATAAGGCTGACAAAGCGGATGGCAGAAGGTAATTATGAAGAAAAGATTCAGGAAGAATACCCTTACGAAGCTGGGGAGCTGGTAAAGATGCTTAACTATATGGCAGATGAGATTACGAAATCGGACCGAATGAAAAATGATTTCATCTCCTCCATATCCCATGAGTTAAGAACTCCTCTTACAGGAATCAAGGGCTGGGCGGAGACCATAAAAGAGCCTGATTCCGTTACAGAAGAAGAAATGAAGTTTGGGCTTAAAATCATAGAGGAGGAAACAGAGCGTCTCATCCGTATGGTGGAAAGTCTCCTTGATTTTTCCAGATACCAGTCTGACCGCATGGTATTATCTCTTTCCCCGCTGTCCTTCGACCAGCTGGTAGAAAAGGTTTCTTTGGAGCTCAGTAAGAAAGCAGAGAAAAAGGGCATCCGACTGATGAAAGATTTAACGCCGGCAAGAATACAGGGAGACTGGGATAAATTAAAACAGGTGGTCATCAATGTTTTAGACAATGGGATCAAGTTTTCAGAACAGAATGGTGAGATTTACATCACTATGACAGCCTCAGACGACTGGGTGAGTCTGGTAATCCGGGATACCGGAATTGGGGTTAGAAAAGAACATTTAAAATACATCACCCATTCCTTTTTTAAGGCGGACAAACGGTCGCCAGGGGAAGGACTTGGGCTTGCTATCTCCCAGAAAATCATGGTGCTTCACGGAGGCAGCCTTTCCATTGAAAGTGAGTATGGAAAGGGCACCTCAGTCACCATGAAGCTTCCTCTTATAAAGGATTAATATGTTTCCTTGTGAACTCGATTAAAATCTGCATCCTCATCTTTATAGGGAGCTCGTTCCTCTGCCTTATGTCCAATGGCAAGAAGACAGGAAACACCGTATTTCTCAGGGATGTTAAGAACCTCTCTTACCGCTGCTTCCGAATCTCCGTTGGTGCTCTGGCGGCATCTCATCTGAATCCATACAGAGCCAAGTGACAGGTTTTCTGCCACCAGCTGCATCATGGTAGCAGCGATGGAAGCGTCCTCTACCCATACATCGCTCGTTTCACTGTCAGCGATCACAGCAATGACAACAGGAGCCGTATCAAGGCCAATGGTTCCCATACTTTTGCAATCCTTTAATTTTTTTATGGTTTCCCGGTCTTTGACCACAATAAATTCCACAGGCTTCTTATTTTTTGAAGATGGGGCAAGGAGTCCTGCTTTTAAAATTTCATCAAGGTTTTGGTCTGACACCTCTTCCTCCGTAAATTTTCGAATGGACCTTCTTTTTTTGATTATTTCAAGCATTTCGGCAGACATATGACTTCTCCTTTCTTTTCTCAATTATTTAAGTACTCTATAATACCTTCCCAAACATTTTTTGAGTCTGATGTGTATTGTTCTTTTCTGGGTTCCTTTAACGCCAGCCGGTTCATCCTCTTGATATCATACCCGTCTTTTAATATGATGGACTTCATGATACCAGGAACTATGGCCTTTCGATGGCAGGCATAGACACATTTTAAGCACCACATACACCGCCAGCCAAATTTCGGTCTTCCATTTTCCATGCGTATATTCTTTTTGGGACAGTTCTTCACGCACAAGCCGCACTGGTTGCAGTCACTGGTGGCGTATAATTTCTTCCCAAATAACCGGCCTCCCAGATGCTCCATGACCCCGAAGGCAGTAATGAACTTATCTTTTGTCTTTGGCACCGTAAGCCGCTTCTTTCCTTCTAAAAGCTCTTTACTTATTGTCTCCATCTTATGGGGAAGAACGGTTAAGAGAGCCAGGTTTAAGGGAGGCTCTACCTGAGTCTGGAAGTTTGACGGCATGATCACCATGTTTTCATAAACAACCTCATAGCCCCTCCGCGTTAAATACTTTTTGGCAGGGACACGGCAGGCCGTATTGGGGGATACTTCCCCTCCTCCGGAAACGGATATAACAGCCGCATGCCTGTGATTTCCATTGGGAAGCTTTTTAATCCATCGCTCTGTTAATTCTGCCAGACGAAAGGCATAAACAGGAGACATGATAAGAAGCAGATCCGATTCCTCGATTTTAAGAGGAGATACCTTGGCTATATTCTTTTTTTGTACCTTCACTCCTTTTTCCGTAAGCTGTCGTTCCAGATACTCCGCCGCAAGCTCTGTACCGCCTGTTCCTGAGAAGCAGGCAATGGTTACCGTGTTATATTCCATCTTTCTCCTCCATGTTGAATCCCTATTATATAATTTTAATTGTGACCGCATACATTAGTAATAAATTTCTTAACAGCAGGAGCCTATTATGAGTGACTTAACCGGTGGCGCTAACAGCACCTTATTCCAAGACGGAAATGTCATGCAGGTCCAGAATGCACTGGTGGAAGAAGTCTATACCCCAGACAGCAGAACCGGATACGTGAGAATTTCCTATTCCTTTCCAGGAGAACGGGAGATGATATTTACCAATCTGCTACAATTAAATGTAAACTGGAACACCATTTTAATCAATCAATATAATGAATCCATCAGTCTATGCAGGATCTTAAAGGGAATGACCATCAATGCCTGGTTCTCCCCAGACTTTACGAATTCCACCCCTCCCCAGACCAATGCCTATCGGATTGTGGCATTTCTTCCGGCCCCTAATGTCCGGGTTCTCGTGGATCGGATTGCTTCCATAGATGACCAAAATGGATTTCTTTATGTAGGAAACCCGAACAATATGGCGGACCAGATTCGGTTCACCATCTCCAACCTGACCCAGATTCTGGATCAGAATAACAATCCCATTCCTCTTAATATATTGCAGCCCGGCCAAATGATCCGCGTGGAATACGGAGATTTTGAGACCGCCAGTATTCCTCCCCAGACACCAGCCTTTTCAATCAAGATGATTACATACTGACACTGGATTAGCGGCAGGCTCTTGACCCGTTTATACTCATTATAAGAGACTCGTGTTCTTAATTCAATATAAAAACAACCTGCCGGAAAAATACCACATTTCCTACAAAAAAGGAGACGGGTAGTAACCGGCAGGTTTTTTCTAACTAATAATATATCTTATTCCACATCAAAGCCTCTTCCAATGATGCTGTTGCTTCTGCTGGCGCAGATAAAGCTGTCATCATGAAAGGATTTCACGTAATCTCTTATGGCAATCAGCTCCTGCTGATTTAACACGGACTGAATCAGCATCTTCTTTTTTACATTGGAGGTGTCCATTCCCTGAATGAATGTGGCTCCGCGCTTTAACTCATCCTGGATAAACTGAGTGATCTCTAAATACTGGTCTGACATAATGCTCACATTATAGTATTTCTCAAAGCCGATGATCAGCTTATCGGTTACCGCGCTCTGTACAAAGGTACAGATCAGGGAGTAAATGATCATGGTCACATTTCCGTATATGATAGAGGAACAAATAACGACTGTATTGAGAATGAGATAATAGGTTCCTATTGAAATTCCTTTTTTCTCTTTTAAGTAAAGAGCGACAATGGATTCCGGGCCATTGGCCACTCTCTGCTTCATAATGATTCCACCTGCAATACCGCCTACCAGGCCGCCGCTGACGGCTGCTGCAATGGGGTCGGTCTGAAGGGGTGGAAGATAGCGGTTTACAATGCCTACATAAAAGGTAAACATGAGATAACTGAATCCCGCATAAAAAATCTGTTTCTTATTATAGCTGAAAAACGACCAGATAAATATTGGCAGAGCCATAAATATAAGAAGCATCTGAACATCAGCTCCGGTCAAACGATTGATCACTGCTGCCAGTCCTCCGATTCCGGTCGCTACCAAATCATTGGCATTGAGTATCTGACAATACGCACATGCTGAAATAAACTGCCCCACAGCAATCCAAAATAGCTTTTTTTTCATTGCTTTTCTCCTCACAAAGTACAAAAACCCTTTTCTTGTCCTGTATTTTCTAGCATTACATCGACCATTATTATATAGAGTTCATACCTGTTTCGCAACTACATTTATTTGGACTATTTTGAATCATTTTCAATTTATAGGTGAAACCATGTTGTATTTTCTAAATATTGACAGGTTCATCGGTTTGATGTTCACAAATCAGGAGATGGCTATGGTTATAAAATCTAAAAAACCGGAGCAGATGGCAAAAAAGTTTGTAAGTATTGTTAAATAATTAACCGATCGTATCTTCTACAAAATCTCCTCTTTTTTCCACGACTTCATATCCAATGGAGGAGACACGGTTTCTCAGGCACATGTTGCATTCTGCGGCCTCTTCTCCGGTACAGATCTTATTGTCGTAGAGGTCGTATTTTTTCCGGACCCCAATGGGAGAAAGATTAGGCATCAGCACGTTAGAACCGGATAATATGCCTTTTTCTCTTCCTTTTTTATCAAGTGTCCCAAGAGCCGTGGTGGACGGAAGTAAGGCGTTTGGAAGCATAAGCCTTAAGATTCCGATGAGAAACAAGGTCAGATCCACGCTTCCCGCCGGAAAATTCCCAAACTGTGTATCTTTATGGGGGATAAACGGACCGATTCCTACCATCTGAGGGGATAACTCTTTGATAAAGGCAAGATCCTTTGCCAGACATTCTGTAGTCTGGTAGGGAGATCCTACCATAAAACCGGTTCCTACCTGATATCCAATTCGTTTTAAGTTCCGTAGGCATTCCTTTCTGTTTTCCAGAGAAAGGGACTCTGGATGTAGCTTTTTATAATGCTCTTCGTCAGCCGTCTCATGGCGGAGAAGGTAGCGGTCAGCCCCGGCTTCATGATACTTTAAGTACTGGTCATAGGTTTTTTCTCCGATGGAAAGGGTAATGGCACAGTCCGGGTAACCTTCCCGGATGGATTTTATAATATCTACCATAATCTCATCGGTGTAATAGGGGTCCTCTCCTCCCTGTAGCACAAAGGTACGAAAGCCTAACTCATGTCCTGTCTGACAGCAGGAAAGAATCTCTTCCTTACTTAAGCGGTAACGGTCTGCATTGCTGTTTCCTCTCCGGATTCCGCAGTAAAAGCAGTCATTTTTACAGTAATTGGTGAATTCAATCAGTCCACGAATATAAACTTCCTTGTCAAAATATTTCTGGCTGTAGGTTCTTGCAAGGGAAAACAGGTAATCGCTTGTCTCCTGGTCGAAATTCTCCAGCAAATAAACAAACTCTTCCTTGGAAAGGTTGTGTGTCTCATACAGTTTATCGATTAAGTGTTTCATATTCCTTACTCCTTCTCATTCTAGATTTCAATCTTCATGCCGTCATAAGCAAATTCTATGTTCTCATATTTTTTCTCCAGGCACTTATAATCGTCGTAGCTTTTGCCCCAGTCTTCTTCCAAATGAGTGATGATGACCCGTTTGATCTTATATTTTTCCTGAATGGCTATAATCTCCTCCATAACAAAGAGCTCCGTTCGAAGGCTGTTACTCTCCTCCAGGACAAAGCCGTCCTTTAACACGTCCCCTATTATGGTGTTTCCAATTATAAGGCAATCCGCCTCATAAAAGCTCTCAGACTCTGGAAACGGCTTTACATCACAGGGGGCATAGATTAACTTTTTCTCCCCTTCTGTAAATACAAAAACAGTTACATCGCCCCTTTCATCCACTGGTACTAAATCTACATGAATACCGTTTATATTAAGTTCATGAAGCGGCTGTTCGGTTATGAGATTTAAGGACTTATAATAGGAAAGCATGGAACCATATGCAGTTCTCTGATTATCTAAATCTTTAAGTACCTTAGGCAGAGCCCCTACCACAATGGGGTTTTCGCAGCTTTCCCCCATTGAGGCAGCCAGCCAGTCAAGGCGAAGCTGTTCAATGATCCGCATTCCCATGGTATGATCCGGGTCGATGTGGCTATATAGAATATAGTCTATGGACTCCACATTCCCACGGTTCAACGCCTGGACGATATCCTCCGGGGTATCTACCAGAACATGAATGTCCTCTGCATAGAGGCTGCAGCCGCATCTTGCATAGGGCACTCCTTTTACTCTGGCCTCTCTGCAGACCCGGCATTTGCATAAGGGCCTTGGTATACTTACGCAGCCTCCGGAACCAATGATGTTAAATTTCATATACCCTCTCCCATCTAATCTTTCGTCTAAAATACTTTATCTATATTATGTGGTATTTTTCCATGAGCCTAACTGCGGAGGTAGCCATCTGGGCTGTCATTCCCCATATGGTGGTATCCTCATACTGATAAAATGATATGGAATGATTTCCCTTGACCCAGGGGTATTCCATGCCGCCTGGAATCCATTCGTACGGAAAATCCTTTGGAGGCTCCTGTATCAGCTGGCTGGTGTAGGTCTTTGGCGCATTGGACCGAAAAAAGTCAAGAGGCACTTTAATGACAGCCTGCACCTCATCCGTACTAAAGGTATCCTTATAATCCTTTATGGTGCCGATAAAGGGCTGGATCATCAGATTAAAGGGAGACAGATAGATATCCCCAGGCCCCAATACTTTAATCTGTTTCCTTTGCACAAGAAGCTCTTCCATGGTCTCTCTGACGGCACACGCCTTTAAGGATTCTCCCGGTTCCAGCTTTCCTCCTGGAAAACAGATTTCTCCTGGCTGGTGCTTTAGCTTTCCTGATCTTTTTTCAAATAGTAAATGAGGAATTCCTGAAACCTCGATTAAAGGAATCAGGACTGCATACTTACGGAAGGCTTCCTCTCCTATGATGCCTGGTCTCCTGACGGAAAAACCTTTCTTCTTCAAAGCAAACTCCTCCTGTTCTTCCATTATCCTGATTAAATTTTACCGCACATTGTGGCATTACACAATGGCCTTATCTGGGAATTACCGGAATCTGTATCTTTATTACGTATTCGTCATCATTCATACCCGCCAGATGACTGAGCATATCGTCCTCATACGTATCACCACTGATGTCAAGATGGTTCTTTTTTATAAACGATTTCAGTTTCTCATAAGACTTTTTTGTATCTGTATATGCCCCCTTATGAATCACTACGGCATATAGACCGGCCTTTTTTACATGGACACGTTCACTGTCAAGGTAAGATTTAATCTTGCTGCTGTAGCAGGAGACCTTCATATATTCCCCAGCGAGAATGTTCTCCTTTTTCATGATCACTCCCAGAAGCAGCTCGGTTTCTCCATTGATTTCTTCGCAATACTGAAAATGATCTCTCAGCTTTTCCAGTTCTTCTTTCGCTGACATATCTTTCGTTAAGTTAACAACAATATAATACTCTTCCTTGCACTCCTCTAAAAAAGGCTCTCCATAGACCGAGCGAAGCGCCTCTTCCGTGGTATCTATGGTGGCAAGAATTTTATTTCTCATGAGATTCATCTTTTTAATCTCTTCCTCCAGCTGTTTTTCTTTCTGCCTTAGGATAGAAAGAAACATATCTGGGTTATAATTATTCATGTAATCCTTAATTTCTTCCAGGGAGGAGCCAGCCTGCTTTAAAATATGAATGATATCATAAGTGAAAAATTGTTTTATGGAATAATAGCGGTAGCCGTTTTCCTTAACCATCTCCGGCTTTAAGATTCCCACTTCATCATAATGAAATAAGGTATGTTTGCTCACTCCGCAAAGGTGGGCGAATTCTTTGGTCGTCATATACTGCTTGTTATTTCCTGACATCTGCTTCCCTTTCCTGCTTTCTATTTGTCCCATTTCTTGATTTTTACAGTTGGTTGAAAAATCTTGACTTTAGGGTTACCCTATACTTTATAATGACATAGTTGCTAACATCCGTCAAGAAATTGTTTCTAAACTAAGACATGATACAGGAGGACTAAAATGAGAGATTTACTGCCTTACATAAAGCCCCACAAAAGGCTTCTGGCAGGTGCCATTATATTTTTATTTTTTAATAACTTTACTGCCATGTTCATTCCGACCCTGACAGCCAGGTTAATTAACGTGGGGGTCGCCAATCAGGATATGACCTATATCTACCAGACCTGTGGGCTAATGCTTACGGTTGCCGTCCTGGGTGGGCTCAGCTCCATTGTCTCTGCGATCCTGGCATCAAAGGCATCGGCTGGCGTTGCCAGGGATTTAAGGGAAGCTGTGTTTACCAAAGCGCAGACTTATTCCCTTACTGATTTTAAAACCGTTGGAACTGCATCCATGATTACACGCTGTACCAATGATATCAATATCATTCAAAGGTCTGGCATGATGTTCTTAAGAATCCTTTTGCCTGCACCGATTATGACGATTGTAGGCCTTACCCTGGCATTTAGAACTAATGTGCAGATGGCCTGCTTCTTTATTGCAGTGATCGTATTTTTCGGAATTATGGCTTACTTAATTGGAAAAAAGGCAATTCCATTGTTCCAAATGATCCAAAGAAAGATGGACCGGCTCACTTATGTGCTTCGGGAAGGAATTACCGGAGTCCGGGTTATCCGTGCTTTTAACCGGGAGGCGTTTGAAAGGAACCGGTTTGTAGAGGCCTGCGATGATTACCGTGATGTTGCCATTAAGACGGGAAGAGTCTTTGCGATTCTCCTTCCATTTCTGTTTCTGATTCTTGATTTAAGCGTAGCTTCTGTCATCTGGTTCGGTGGAATTCAGGTTACCAACGGCTCCATGGAAATCGGAAGCATTTTTGCCCTCATTGAATACCTGACTATCATTCTCTTTTGCTGTGTTATGGCTGTTATGGGATTTATGGAAATCCCCCGTGCCTTAAGCAGCATAGGCCGAATCAATGAGATATTAAACCTGACCCCTGAAATCAATGATGATACCGATGCCCTGCCACAAAGTGAGCTAAGAGGTACTCTGGAATTTAAAAATGTTTCCTTTATGTATGCAAATGCAGAGGAACCTGTCTTAAGCCATATTTCCTTTACTTCAAAGCCAGGACAGACCACTGCCATCATCGGCGGAACCGGCTCAGGAAAATCCACCATTGCAAACCTCATTCCTTACTTTTATCAGTTTCAGGAAGGGGAAATTCTCTTAAATGGTATTGATATCAGGAAATATCCACAGAAAGCATTAAGGGAAAGGATCGGTTTTATTCCTCAGAAGGCATTCCTTTTCCGGGGAACCATTGAAAGCAATATCCGGTTTGGAAAAGAAGATGCAACGATGGAGGAAATCATTGCCTCTGCAAAGGTGGCTCAGGCACATGACTTTATTGAAGGATTGGAGGATGGGTATGAGTCCTATGTGGCTCAGGCTGGCTCCAACCTTTCTGGCGGACAGAAGCAGCGAGTCGCCATTGCCAGAGCCCTTGTAAAGAAACCAGAGGTCTATGTCTTTGATGACAGCTTCTCTGCCCTGGATTTTAAAACGGATTCCATGTTAAGAAAGGCCTTAAAGTCTCAGATAAAGGAATCTTCCCTGATCATCGTGGCCCAGAGAATCAGTACCATTATGGATGCGGACCAGATTCTTGTACTGGACGACGGTAAGTTAGTGGGCGTGGGGCGTCATGAGGAGCTTATGGAAAGCTGTAAAGTCTATCAGCAGATTGCAGCGACCCAGTTAAGTGAAAAAGAATTAAAAAGAAAGGAGGACCACAATCATGAATAATCGGAAAAAAGGAACGGTTTTAAGACTTATTACTTATTTTAAGGGCCTGGAGCTTAAGATGGCGGCTGTCATCACTTCTTCCATATTAAGCGCCGCTCTTTTCATCGCTTCTCCTATCTTTTTAGGAAAGGCACTGGATCAGCTTGCCGAGGGGATTAAGTCCTCCTTGGCTAACGGTACTAAATTCCAGGTGAACTGGAATACCATGGGGAATATTTTTGCCATTCTCCTCACGCTTTATGTTTTAAGCTTTATCACCAACTACCTGGCGAATTACATGATGGCTGCTGTGACGGAAACAGTAACTCTTAATATGAGAGGCGCCTTAATGGATAAGTTAAACCGCCTGCCTCTGCGTTTTTATGATGCGACCGAGCGTGGAGATATCTTAAGCCGGGCCACCAATGACGTGGAAAAGGTAGCGGATGCCTTAAGAGAAGGCTTCAACCGTTTGATTGGCTGTATCATATCCATCATCGGAGCCGTTATCATGATGCTTGTCATCAGCCCAGCCTTATCTGTGGTCGCATTTCTTACCATTGGTACTGCTACGGTCCTGACCATCTGCATTGCCAGTAAGTCCAGAAGATACTTCTTAAAGTATCAGACCTCCATGGGTGAGTTAAATGCAGCGGTGGAAGAAACCTTTACAGGACAGCTGGTCATCAAGGCATTTAACCAGGAAGATGCTTCTTTAAAGAAATTCAGGGAAATCAATCAGGAGCTTTATAAACACAGCAGTTCCTCTCAGATCGCCCAGTTCATCGTTGCTCCCTGCGTGAGGCTCATTAATAACTTCGGTTATACCATTGTTGCGGTTTTAAGTGTAATTGCCATTATTCAGGGCAGAATGACCATTGGTATCGTTCAGGCATTCATTCAGTATTCAGATAAAGCCTCTGAGCCGGTCATTGAGCTTTCCCAGATCATCAGCTCCATGCAGTCCGCATTTGCGGCTTCCATCCGATACTTTGAAATCATGGATGAGCTTGATGAGGTTCCGGATCACAGCTCTACAGAGGTACTTCCTGAAACAAAGGGAGATGTAAGCTTTGAGCATGTCCGCTTTGGATACTCTGATGACCACATTTTAATGAAGGACATTAACATTGATGTAAAGACTGGTGACCGAATTGCCATCGTGGGGCCAACCGGTGCGGGAAAGACAACACTGGTAAACCTTCTTATGCGGTTCTATGAGATTCAGGGCGGTGCCATTAAGATCGACGGGGTGGATATTAAATCCATGTCAAGAGCAGAGCTTCGAAGCAAGTTCGGCATGGTTCTTCAGGATACCTGGCTCTTTGGCGGCTCCATTCGGGATAACATCGCGTACAGCAATTTTGAAGCCCCGGATGAAGCAATCATAGGGGCGGCTAAATCCGCCAGGGCAGATCATTTTATCCGCACTCTGCCGGAGGGCTACCAGACGCTGTTAACGGAAGACGGCTCCAATGTATCACAGGGACAGAAGCAGCTGTTGACCATAGCCAGAGCGATCCTGGCTGACCCAGCTATATTAATTCTTGATGAAGCCACCTCCAGTGTAGATACCAGAACAGAGGCCGAGATTCAAAAGGCCATGAACAACTTAATGAAGGGGCGCACCAGCTTTATCATCGCCCATAAGCTGTCTACCATTCGGGATGCAGACCTGATTCTGGTCATGGACCACGGCACCATCATTGAGCAGGGAACCCATGAAGAGCTTCTTAAAAAACAAGGCTTTTATGAAAAGCTATATAACAGCCAGTTCGCAGACGCTGATTCTGACGGTCAGCAAACGGCATAATTCTAACGATAAAAAAGTGATACCCAT
Organism: Lacrimispora xylanolytica; assembly: GCF_026723765.1. Lineage (NCBI taxonomy): Bacteria > Bacillati > Bacillota > Clostridia > Lachnospirales > Lachnospiraceae > Lacrimispora > Lacrimispora xylanolytica. Next base: position 538,092 of record NZ_CP113524.1, on the reverse strand, counting down.
CCTCTGGCGTTTACGCGTGAGGAAAGGTACCACTTTTTTCTTTTGTCTATTGAAAGCTGTTTTGTGGCTGCCCACTTCCTGCGGCAGCTGATCTTTTTACCTTGCCCTTGCTTTGAGATACAAAGACACTGGAAATGATGATAATTACTCCAAGTACTTGAAGGAAATTAATGGTCTGTCCCAGCATGAGATACCCCAGGAAAAAGGCAGTCAAAGGATTTAAGGGATTTAAAAAAGAAGCTTTCGCCGGACCGATTTTCTCAATTCCCCGAAACCAGAGGAAATAAGCAAGTCCCGTGTTGAATATGGCGATAAAGGCGATTCCCAGAATATTTGCGCCAGACAGTGGCGGAACCGGGCCTTCGAATAACAAAAAGGCTGGGATGAGAATCAGGCTTCCGAAAAATAACTGCCAGGAGGTAAAGGCCATCTGGCTTACGCCTTCCGGCTTTCCCCAGTGCTTGGTAAGTACAACACCAAGGGACATGAGAGCTGAACCTGTCAATGCGGCCAGGACACCAATAGGATCAATGGCTGCCTGCTGCTTAAAGAATAACAGGAACACCCCCACCATGATCATTCCTATGGCAAGATAGGATTTGGTGGTTGGCTTTTCCTTTAAAATGAGCCAGCTTAGAAGAATAATAAAAACGGGCTGCACGCTGCCGATAATGGAGGCAATTCCACCGGGAAGGCGGTAAGCTGCTATAAATAAAAGCAGGAAAAAAATACCAATATTTAAGCTTCCAAGTAAAATGGAACGAAACAGCCAGATTCCCTTTGGGAAGGTGCGGTAACACAATAAAAGTATAAGTCCGATGGGCAGTCCCCTCATTAAAGCAACAAAGATGGGTCTGTCTATGGGAATCCATACGGCTGTGATCATATAGGTAGACCCCCACAGTATGGGAGTAAGCATGGTTAAGAGAGTATCTTTAAAATCTTTCATACCGTTGTCCTTTCTATTTGTTTTTCTTAGGGTGTATTGTATCTTAATCAAAAGTATTTTAATGTTAAGATAACTGAATTATATGCCTGTCTTCTTTTCTTGTCAAGTATCTTAACATTAAGATAGTTAACCTTAATGTTTTTCTTGTTTTTTTAATTTACTGATGTTACACTGGTTCTATGAAAAAAGATAAAGTGGATACTTTTATGGAACAATGGAACCAGGAGCTGCCGGAGCTAGCTACAGAATCCATGGCTGTTTTGGGACGGCTGAACCGAGTCGCAAAACATATAGAAAAGAGGTTAGGAAAGAATTTTTCAACGTACAACCTTAACAGCGGAGAATTCGATGTGCTTGCTACCCTTCGGCGTTCCGGTACTGGTGGTAATGGTTACCGCCTAAAACCAACGGAGCTTTACCAGTCCCTTATGATCACCTCTGGTGCCATGACGAACCGGATCGATACTCTGGAAAAAAAGGGGCTTGTTTCACGGACTCATGACGACACTGACCGGAGAGCCATCTGCGTGGAGCTGACGAAAAAAGGCCTGGATCTCATCAGCCAGGCTATTGTTACCCATACGGAAACCGAAGATTCTATCTTAAAAGATTTATCGGGAGAAGAAACTGCTCTTTTTAACCAGCTGCTTAAAAAACTGCTCTTTTCCCTGGAAGAGGAACCACAGGAGTATGATACCCCGGATGTGTGATGGGTAAACAAAATGGAGCGTCTATGGCAAAATAGACATACTGAAAACGATAGCACAAAAAATGCGTCTTGACTAAGCTTTAAAAGCTGTTTCAAGGCGCATTTTTGTACTGTTAATAGAATTATTTTATACAAATTTGCTATCACTGACTCATTTTGCGACAGCCCATTTTTTGTATGATTGATATTAGCATGATTCATTCTGCGTATGATCGATTATCGGCACGCTTCTATTGCGGATTTTAATATGGAAAGCCCGCTGTCAAGCTGCTCGTCTGTGACCACAAGAGGACATAAGAACCGTATCACATTGGACCCGGAGCCAGCACTCTCTACGATCAGGCCTTTCTGCACGCAGTGGGCTACGATGGCGGATACCAGCGTTCCGTTTGGAATCTTGCTCTCTTTGTCTTTCACAAATTCGATTCCCATCATGCATCCAATCCCTCTCACATCTCCCACTTCCTCAAATTCCTTCTTCCAGCTTTCAAATTCCTTCCGGCATTTTTCAGCAATCTTAAGAGCTCTGGTGCATAAGTCTTCTTTTTCTATGATTTCAATGGTCTTAAGGGCGGAAGCACAGGCTAGGGCATTTCCCCCGAAGGTTCCTCCGATGACACCGCCTCTTACCCCGTCAAAAACCTCTTTGGCTGCTGTGACTGCGCTTAAGGGAAGACCTCCGGCTATGGACTTTGCAGAAACCAGGATATCCGGCGGGCAGCCTGCTTCTTTCCAGTAATGGGATACAAAGAGCCTGCCGGACCTTGCAAAGCCGGTCTGCACCTCATCGGCAATGAGTAAGATTCCATACTCGTCACAGATTTTTCTAAGCGCCTTCACCCATTCCAAAGGAGCCGGAATAAAACCGCCCTCTCCCTGGACTGGCTCCACTACAATTGCTGCCACGTATTCCGCCGGTGATGCCTCCTCAAAGACCTTATGAAGCCGTTCCACGTAATACTCAATTGCCATTTCTTCCCCATATCCTTTAGGCCCACGGTAGAGATAAGGAAATTCTGCCCGGTAAATGCCGTCAGGAAATGGTCCGATCCCGGCGGCATAAGACTTCTTTGCCGTCATAGAGGCTGCAAGAAGAGTTCTTCCATGAAAGGCACCGGAAAAGACAATAATATTGGGTCTGCCGGAATAGGATCTTGCTATCTTTACCGCATTTTCTATGGCCTCAGCTCCCGAATTGGCAAACATGGTCTTTTTCGTTTCTGCCTTTAAGGGAACAATTTCATTCATTTTTTCTACCAGGCTTATGTATCCCTCATGAGTCACGATATTCATCATGGCATGGAAATACTGCTCTGACTGCTCTTTGACTGCTTCTATGAGCTCCGGGCGGCTGTATCCGATGTTCAATACCCCAACGCCTCCCACCCAGTCAAGGAAACGGTTTCCGTCTACATCCTCAAGCATAGCTCCTTCTCCCCGTTTGATGACACAGGGATAAACCGACTTTATGGCATTGGGTACTGCTTCCATTCTTCTTTTTAAGATAGCATCAGCCTTTGGTCCCGGCAAAGGTGTCTTTATTTCCGGCAGCGAATCCTTTAACATAATATCCTCCCATTCTGCGCTGCGTTTTCACAACGTCTTACAGTGATTTTCTATAGATTTCCTTAACTTCTTCCGGGGTAAATACCACCGGATGGTTTGCCATGCTGGGGGCAGAAACCTTAAAGCAGTTCTCTGTCAGCCAATTTAAATCACTTTCTTCTACTCCCATATCCTTAAGACCTTCCGTAAGGCCCAAACGAGTGATAAGGCTTCGGATCTGGTCTGTAAAATCCCATTCTCCCTTTCCCCCAAGAAGCCTGGAAAGAGCAGAAAACTTATGGGGTGCCCCCTTTATGGATGCTTCAAACACATAAGGTGCCAGTGCCGCAAGTCCTCTTCCGTGAACGGCGTCCTTTAAACCGCTGACCGGGTGCTCCATTCCATGAAGAGCCGTGACCCCAGCGGTATTGATTACCATACCGCCAAGAGTGCTGGCAAGAGAGAGCTGATCCCAATGGTTTAAATCTTTTGAACCCTCATAAAGGCTCACAAGGCTTTCTGCTGCAAGTCTTACTCCTTCTAAGGCCATAAGCTCCGTAAGGGGCTGAGATGTGGCAGATAAGTAAGCATCTATGTTGTGACAAAGGGCATCAAAGCCAACGGAAGCAAGTATGTTTCCTGGCATTGTCATCATGAGCTGAGGGTCCACAATGGAACAAGCCGGAACGATGGCGCTGCACCGCAGGGATTTCTTATCCAGGGTGTCTGGATTGGTCATTACCGCAAAGCCATTTCCCTCGCTTCCTGTTCCGCAGGTGGTTGGTACTGCCAGAACAGGAAGGGCCTTATCGCTTTTCTTCTTTCCATAAATATAATCGCTGATATCCCCTTCATTTACTGCCAGAAAGGCAATCCCCTTTCCCGTATCCAGGCTGCTTCCGCCTCCTATTGAAAGGATGAAGTCGCACCCTTCCCTTCGAGCAGTTTCGGCCCCTTTCCATACGGTGGTCGTCAGGGGATTTGGTTCTGCTTTGTCAAACAATACATAGGAAACTCCATGATTTTCTAGCTGCTTTATGGCTCTGTCTAAGAGTCCTGATTTTCTGGTGCTGCTTCCGCCGGTAACAATTAGTGCCCGGGTCCCAAGAGCGGCTGCTCTTTCTCCTATGACATCTGCCTTCCCCCGCCCAAACACCAGGTTGACCGGTAAATAATACTGAAATTCCATGTAAAATCCTCTTTCCTCTCGAACAGCAGGCTTGCCAGCGCTTGTTAAAAGCGGGTCTGCATACTGCTATTTTACATTTGTTGTCTTTCCTTCTTCTACACCTACAAGGTAATCCTCTGTCAGACCGTAATCCTTTAATATCTTTAACAGCGTTCCATCTGCCTTCATATCATTCAGCGCCTTGTTTATTTCTGCCAGAAATTCTTTGTCTTCAAAGCGCACCGCAGCACCGATTTGACCGCTTGCCTCTGCCTCATATGGGGAAAGAAGCTTAAGCTTTAAGGAGCTGTCAGAAGAAAGGGTATAGCCTGCAACGATTCCATCGGTGACTACAGCATCCACTTTCCCGGTATTGACAGCAGTCATTAAGGTCGCCTGATTGTCATACGCTTCCAGTCCGCCGATTTTTCCTTCATCCAGCCATTTTTGCGCGGTCTCATAAAAGGTGGTTCCTGGCTGGGCTCCTACTTTTTTATCCTTTAAATCTTCCTTGGTCTTTATGAAGGAGCTTTCCGGGATTACCACTGCTTCGCCTTCCTGATACCATTTATCCGTAAAAGCAGCAATCTGAAGCCGTTCATCTTTTACATACATGGCATCTGCAACCATATCCACGTTCTTGTTGTTAAGCTCCACCAATAAATTGGAAAAGTCTGTGACCTTCATCTGGATATCGCCGATTCCCAAACGCTTGCATATCTCCTTTAATATTTCAATATCAAGTCCCTTTAACTTACCGGATTCCACATCCGTATAAGAAAATGGGGCGTCGTTGGAGGAGCCAATGAGGAGATAGCCCTTTTCCTTTGCTTTTGTCAGCATGGCGGATTCTCCTGCTACTGTCTTTGTTTCTGCTTTCTTTCCCTGACAGCCCATAAGTGACACCACTGTCAGCGTAAATACCATGAGCCATAGGATTCCATTTCTTCTTGTTCTGTTCTTCATACTCCTGTTTCCTTTCTTTATTATGCTTGTTATGGGGTCCTTTTCAGCCTTCTCTCCAAAATCCCGCCAAGCTGGGAAAGGGGAAGACTTAACATCAGATATACCAATGCCAGTATGGTGTAAGCCTCGACCGTAAGAAACGTCTGGGAGGCAAAGGTTTTTGTTCGAAGGAGAAGCTCCTGAACCGAAATCATGGCAAGAAGGGATGTGTCTTTAATTAACATGACCAGATAATTTCCAAAAACGGGTACGGAATTTCGCAAAGCCGGAGGTATGATAAAATGAAAGAGCACCTTCTTCTCGCTAAAGCCAAGGGCAAGGCCGGCTTCCCTCTGACCGGGATCGATGGCCAGTATGGCTGACCGTATGACCTCTGACATATAGCAGCCATAATTGACTGCAAAACCGATGATACCGCAGGTAGATGCCCTTAGCTGGACATTGGCTTCATATCCAAAAGCCAGCAGCACTCCGTTAATCAGGGTGGGGACTACATAATAGATATAAAACAGCTGAACCAGAAGAGGCGTTCCCCGGACCAGTTCAATGATGATTCCAAGAGACCGGCCAAGAAGCTTATGCTTTGAAAGTCTTCCGATGGCTATGAGTAAGGCTGCGATTAAGGCCAGGGAAAAGCCTGCCAGAGTAATATAAAGGACGATTCCCACGCCTCCTAAAAGACTGGGCAGTAAGGTTCCGAATGCTTTTGCGAAATTAAGTTCCATGGTGTCACCTCCCTAAAGCACTCTGGATAAGAATGCCTTTGTTCTTTCATTTTTCGGCTGGGTAAATATTTCATCCGGCGGTCCTTCTTCTACGATGTAGCCGCCGTCCATAAAGATGACCCGGTCCGCCACATCTTTGGCAAACCCCATTTCATGGGTCACTACGATCATAGTCATTCCTTCTCCGGCCAGCTGCTTCATGACCTCCAGAACATCTCCTACCAGCTCAGGATCAAGAGCGGAGGTGGGTTCATCAAAGAGAAGGATTTCCGGCTTCATGGCAAGGGCTCTTGCAATGGCGACTCTTTGCTGCTGCCCTCCGGATAAGGACGAGGGATAGGAATCCGCCTTGTGGGAAAGCCCTACTTTTTCAAGGAGCTTTAGTGCCTCCTCCCTGGCTTCCTTTTGAGGCAGCTTATTAAGCTTCATGGGCGCATACATTACATTTTCAAGTGTGCTCATCAGGGGAAAGAGATGGAACCTCTGAAATACCATTCCCACCTGCTTTCGGTAATCCGTTACCTTCTTCCCTAAATGGACTATGTTGTCTCCCAGATACAAAATCTCTCCTCCGGTAGGCTTTTCTAACAGGTTAATGCACCGTAAAAATGTGCTTTTTCCAGAACCGGAGGGACCGATAATAACAACGACCTCTCCCTTACTGACGGTCATATTCACATCCCGCAAAACCTCCAGATCCTCGAAACATTTTGATAAATTTTTTATTTGCAGCATGACCTTAGTCCTCCTCTCTCCTGGTTTTTTTAACAAAAAAGAGCAATGTCTTTTTTTCAAAAGCTCCATTGCCCTGGACGTATCTGATATTTACTTGTCTGCCCTGTTAAGAAACAAGGTTCGGAAATTTCTTGCGGATAAGCTCTGTTAAGATATCACAGGTTCCTTCTACTCCAAGTAAGCTGGAATCAATCATTACATTCTTATAGTCCTTATCAGACATTAAGTATCCGCAGTAATGCCTGTGGTAGGATTCTCTGGCCTTATCTACGGAGGCGATCATCTTCTTTGCTTCATCCGGCTTCATATTCAGCCGCTCGATGCAGTTGGAAAGCCTTGCTTCATAAGGAGCGTAAATAAAAATATGGATGATATTTTTATGATCCCTTAAAATGTGATCCGCACATCTCCCTACGATAATGCAGGATTCCCGCTCTGCTAAGTCTACGATAATCTTTCTCTGGGCGGAAAAAACGGAATCCTGAATGGCTGTGGTTCCCATGCCCAGTGGATAATTCATGTTAAAGAATGCTGTTTTTGCACTTTCTTCAACATCGCTGATAGCTGAAACGGGAAGATTTAAATCCTTTGAAGTCATTTCAACAATGTCCCTGTCATAGTATTCAATTCCCAGCTTCTCACTGACCAGCCGTGCAATGGGTCTTCCCAGGCTGCCAAATTGTCTCGTAATGGTAACAACAAATGTTTCCCTCACATGGAACACCTCTTTCCTCAGGTTCTGTATTATTTTGATATTATACGCTGTGGACTCTCCTGCTTCAATAGGTGTATCCTCCAATTTTTTCGGTTATTGTTGTACTCCAAGTACAAAGCATGATATACTGTACCATCATATCATCAGGGAGGACGCCTACATGAGAACTCAGGTTTTGGATCTTTACCACACCACGAAGGAAAAATACAGCTTAAAGCTTTTAAGCGGCGAAGCAGGACTTACCAACTCAATCTCCTGGGTCTATCTGGCTGAGGATTTTCAGAACATGCCATTTTTAAAGGGGGGAGAGCTTGTGATTACCACCGGGCTTTTTATGCAGAGCGGAATCACGCTTTCTGAATTCATCTGCGCCCTTGTTACCAGAAGCTGCAGCGGAATCTTAATCAATGTAGGGCAGTATATCCACGAAGGAGATATCACAGAGGAAATTAAGGAGTTTTGCAAAAACAGTGACTTCCCCTTAATCACCATGCCCTGGAAGATTCATCTGGTGGACATTATGCAGGATTATTGCCGAACCCTTTTGTTAAGCACCAGAAATGCAGATCTTATCAACGCCGCCTTTCTTGGAGCCATCTATCAGTCTCCCCTTCATGAAAGTACACTTCTCACCTTAAATCAGCACGGCTTTCCTACGAAGGCTGAATACCGTATCTTTGTCATCTCGAACCTTCAGACCACAACAAGAATCACCTTTTCCTTAAACCACAAACAACTAAAATACCACTTATTTGAACATGATCATCTTCAGATCCTGATAGTGCTCATGTCCCAGCCTAATATCCCCCTTAATGAGCTCCTTGATATTCTTCTTTTTTGTGACAGCATAACCCTTGGAATCAGCAATTCTTTTTCATCCCTTATGGACTTTGGACTCTGCTATAAACGGGCAAGGTTTGCCCTGGCGGCGGCTTCCTTTTGGAGTATTCCTTCTGTATATTTTGAAGAGCTGGGGATTTTTCAGATTCTTTTTTCCTCCTCAGACCCGGAAATGCTAAAGGGAATCAGTCAGAAAAGTCTGGGAGTTTTGGAAGAGTTTGATGCTTTACATGATTCAGACTATGTGGATACCTTAAGAACCTTTCTTCTTTCGGACTGCAATCTGCTGGAGACTGCTTCCAGCATGCATGCCCATCGAAATACCATTGTTTACCGTCTGAAAAAGATAAAAGAATTGTTGCATACGGAGCTGAATGACTCCAAGATTAAATTTGAATTGTTAATGGCTTTTTATATACGGGAATATTTTCTGATTGAATGATATGCTTAAATTCCAAGCTCCGCAGCAGCCTCCTGCCAGTAGACTTCCGGGAGTGTGGTCCATTCCTTTTTGCCTTCTCTCTCCCTGTATTTAAAAAGGGCAAGTTCCAGGCATTCCTTCGAATGGTCCACTCCCGTAAGCAAACAGATTTCCACGATTCTGGCCCATATGCTGGCGCTCTCAAACAGACCGCTTTCATGAAGTTCAAAAGCCGCCTGATTCTTATCATATTCAATCTGAAGAAGCTCTTCCTGCCAGGTCCCCCTCTCCCCGTGGAGAATCCCATACTGGGCATTTCCCTGGTAATAGAAAGGCACTCCTGCGGATCCGACGTTAATCAGCTTTTTCCCTTCATATTCCTGGGTTCCCTGTATGTGGGTGTGACCGCATAAGAGGACACCGGCATCCATGGCCTTTAATACCGCTTCTGTTTCCTTGGTTCCCAGCCGTAAAATTCCTTTGGTGTGTTCCATGGAACCATGGCAGTAAAGCACATCCGGATATCCTTTCACGATCATGCGCCCGGATATGCTCAGGCTATGAAAAAAGTCCAGATCACGTTTTGTCAGGTTCTCATACGTATATAAAAGGCTTCCTGTGGCAGACGATGGCATTACCCAGCCAGCCCCTATACAATCCCTGTGATCTAACATATACTCTTCCCGGTTTCCTTTTATAAAGCTGCATTCATAGCTGTCCTTCAGCTCATATAGAAGCTTCATAGTCTTTTGGGGATAGGCGCAGTCACTGACGTAATCCCCCAGGAATAGAAACCGGTCTGCTCCCTGAAGAATGGCATGGTCCACGCAGGCCTTTAACCCATGATAATTGCTGTGAATATCACTGATTACCCCTATGTTCATCCCTTATCTCTCCTTCTGCACACGATTTTTTCCAAGAATCTGATTCAGCTCGGAAAACGCCAGAACAGCATTCTTAATATCCTCTAAATAGTAGGAAATCACTTTATCTTTATGAAGCTTCCCGTCATCCTTTTTGCTGATTCCTGCCTTTTTATAATTCCGGGGCAGATGGAACATAGTCATATCATTTACCTTAAAAGCGATCAAATCATGCTTTGTAAACTCATAGGAAAAATGTAGCTTCTGGCTCCAGGGAATCACATGAAGTCTGGAACCGAACAGCTTTTTTTCCAGCAGACGGATATAACGGTCAGTCATCAGAAGCCTTGAATTAGCCATAAAAGGAATCTCATCCGGGCAGTGTTTAAACTTCTTTTTCTTTACCAGAGCCTCCATATCTGAGAACCACCCTGAGTTCGTATCAGAAACAGGTACTCTATAGGAAGGCTCACAAATTTCCTGGTCAAGCAGATAACCGACTCCGTATTTATGAAAAATGGGAAATACCCTGGACCGGGAAAAGGCAAAGCGTGGTTCCGATATTCCGGTATGGGATTCTGATTCATGAAGCCCGAATCCATACCCTTCGGAAATACATCTGCAAAACTCTGTCATATCGCTCCCGGGCCAAAGCCCGGATACTTCTAAAAGCTTCCCCTTGTGGGCTGCCAGCTTATAACAGTTTTCCACATAGCCTGAGGAATCCAGAATAAAGGTGCCGCTGACCGCTGACATTAGCTGTTTTCCAAACACGGCACTGGAAAAATAAGTCTGCCAGCTGCCAAAGAGAGCTTCGGTCACTTTCCCGTATTGGTTTAACAAAGCTTCTGTTTCCTTCTCTGTCAGAAAACCGATCATACTCGCATCAGAGACAATGGAAATGATTCTTGATAAGTTAAAGCCAGCCATGGAACGCCCTCCCGTCAAGGAAAGCCAGCATTTATTTTTCTTAAAGAGCATGGATAGATTTTCACGCTCCCCGTCATTTTCCCGACGGAAAAACTCCAGGATAGAGGAACGGAGCTTTTCCTTACTATCACTGAAACGTTCCATGAGATGAAACTGCTCCCACACGGGGGCAAAGGGCTTTATGTATCGTTTTATCCTCTCACCAGCGGAGAAATAGACCGCTGCCTTTTCCCGGGACATAGAGGCAAACTGTTCCGGAGCATGAAGGTATATCTCAATAAGGGCGCTGTAAATGATTCCGTCTGTTACGGCGTAATGAAGAAGCTCTTTCAGCACAGGTTCCACTTCCTGGGGCTTTGTAATTCCGTAATTATCGTTTAAGGCCTTCTTTACAATGAGCTTGCTGTACGGAAATGCAGTATGTGGATTGACCGTAGTCAATATATCTTTTATCTGATCCATCGATGGATTATCTTCCATAGGAAGAATTCCATAACGGTACATGGCGGCTAATATCAGGTATTTGTTATTCACTCAATGATCCTCGTCTTTCAGGTAACTATCAAAAGTAAAACATGTTTCCATAATTCTAATACATTTTATTATATTTTTCCCATCAAGTAAATGCAGGAATTATAAAAAACGTGGAAAACCGATTTCACTTGTGATAGGATAGGAGCATAAAACTTGAGAGCGGAGGCTAAGACATTGAAGACCATCGGATTAATCGGCGGAATGAGCTGGGAAAGCACCATGACATATTATCAGATCATCAATACAACAGTGAAAGAAATGCTTGGAGGCCTGCACTCTGGAAAGATTCTCTTAAACAGTGTAGATTTCTATGAAATTGAAAAACATCAGTCAAAAGGTGAATGGGATATCTGTGCCACCATGATGATTGATGCAGCCAGATCTTTAGAAGCTGCTGGTGCGGATTTTATCGTAATCTGTACCAATACCATGCATAAGGTGGTACCTCAGATTCAGGAAAACATTGCCATCCCCATTCTTCATATCGCAGATGCTGTTTCCCAGGAATTAAAGCAGCACGGGATTACAAAGGCGGCACTTCTTGGAACAAAGTATACCTTGACAGAGACCTTTTATATCGAAAAGCTTGTGAAAGCCGGAATTGAAATCCTGATTCCAGAACCACAGGATATTGAAATCATCAACCGGGTGATTTTTGAAGAGCTGTGTCTGGGAATCGTGTCCCCGGACTCAAAAAAAGAATATCTGCGGATTATCGGACAGCTTGAAACTCAGGGAGCACAGAGCGTGATTCTTGGCTGTACGGAAATCGGTCTGATGATAAAGCAGGAGGACACCTCACTTCCCGTATTTGATACGGCGAGGATTCACGCAGAAAAAGCTGCAAGGTCTGGCTGTACTTCATAAAGGAAGGAAGAGAAAAAGGCTTTTATGTTCAAAGCCATTTTCTCTTCCTTTTTATTGTTCTGATTCCAAGTTCACAGTTATTATCAGGTCATATCAAGCTGAGGAACCGGACTTTTAAAGAACCGGGTCACCCAGACCAGGTATAAGAAGCCGGAAAACAGCCATAAGAAGCCTACCGTATGTGCATTGAAGCCAAGATTGATAAATATCCATGCATCAACCACCAGACCAATGAAGGGACATACCAGATAGGAAAAGAATTCTTTTCCCTTAAGTCCCCTTCTGGATTCTTCATTTTGAAGATAGAACTTAATGATGACCGCACAGTTTAAAAGGATGAACCCAAAAAGTGCGCCAAAGCTTACCATGGTGGTTATGACCTCCAGGGAACAGAAAAGGGCCACAGGAGTAATGAGAATGCCTACAAATATGATCGCCACAAAGGGAGTATGGTATTTTTTGCTGATATAGGACAACTGCTTTGGCAGCACGCCGTCTCTGCTCATGGCAAAGAGAACTCTGGAAACCGCCGTATGAGATGCCTGGGTGGTTGCTACGCCAAAGGATAAGACAAGGGTGAAGGAAGTGATGGCTGTCAGCCATTTGCCCCCTACAAAGCTTACTACATCAATGAAAGCAGTATCTACATTCAATTCTTCATAATTAGGATAGACCATTCCTGCAAAAAAGGTAATGACAATAAAAATCACCCCAATGACCAGGATTGCTAAGATAATAGCCCTTCCAACTGCCTTTTCCGGGTTAAGCGTCTCTTCTGCCAGGGTACTGATGGCATCAAATCCAAGGTAGCTTAAGATTACGATTCCCGTTGCCCTTAAAATACCGGATAGATCGAACTGTTCCGGATTATAAAAGGATATGGTATTAAAATGAATGGTACCATTAAAAAGCAACCGAAGGGTACAGAGAATAAAGGCAAGTATCACTGCAATCTGTAAGGCAAACAAGATCCAGCTGCACTTTGACATAATATCCACGCCAATGATGTTGGTCACGGTACTGAATAAAATAAATCCCATGGCCCAGATCCAGACCGGCACCCCTGGAAACATGGCATTGGCAAAGGAGCTTCCAATGATCACCACCGTGGCCGGAAGCAGGATGTAATCAAGAAGAATGGACCAGCCTGTGAGAAAGCCAAAGGCAGGGTTGATTCCCTTTTGAACATAGACATAGACAGACCCTGATAGAGGGTATTTCTGGGACATCAGCTTATAGCTGAGTCCGGTAAAGAACATCGCCACCATTCCAATCAGGTAACATAAGGCAACCATACCCCCGGAGGGGGCTAAAAAGGTGCCGTACATGGCGGCAGGGGCCAAAGGAATCATAAAGATAAGGCCGTAAATAATCAGATCTTTTGTTTTCAGCGTTCGTTTCAGTGTTGTGTTATTTTCCATTTCCGCTCCTCCTTTAAATGCTTATAGGAACACAAAAAGCGTCTACAGTACGTAGACGCCTTTGCCACCTAAGGTTTTTAAGCTTCCTTGTCTTGTTATATTTTTGCCTTGAATCGGTCGTAGCGAAATGCACTTACATCCAGAATGGGTTCTTCTCCAACCGCGATCTGGGAAAGTAATGTAGCAGCCGTGGGAGCGATTCCAAACCCATGACCTGAGAAGCCGCAGCCCAGGATCAGTCCGGGAACCTCCTCCACCTGGCTGATGACCGGAACGTGGTCTGCACAAGCATCGATCCAGCCAGCCCAGGTCCTGACGATTTTCGCTTCGGAAAGACAGGGGAAATATTTCATGATTCCTCTGCATATGCAGGAAGCAGTAAGGCTGCTGGTCACCGGAGTCCCGTCATCTTTATTGACCCCCTCGTATCCGGAAGCTCCTCCGAATACAAATGACCCATGGGTGCTCTGGTGCCCGTAGAAATCTGCCATTGCCGTTCCAAGCATCTGATAAAACATGGGAGGCTGTGCCTCTGTGACCAGAACCTCTAACAGCGCCTGATTCACAGGAATGTCGATCCCAACCGTAGCAGCCAGCTTTCTGCTGTCATAGCCTGCACTCAGTATAATGGTCTCTGCCTCATAACTGCCTTCTGAGGTAATAACCTGCCTTGCCTTACCCCTGATTTTTCGGATGCTCAACACCTCTTCTCCTGTGATGAACTGAACGCCAAGGGCTCTTGCGCTTCGATAATAGGCCAGAGTGGCAAGCATGGGATTTGCGTGGCCGTCCGTCTTACACCAGCTTGCTCCCACCACCTCGTCGGAAAGATAAGGACAGATGCTTTTTGCTTCTTTTCCATCTACCATCTGGACATCAAGTCCCATGGATGATGCATTGTCTGCCAGTTTTTTCAGTATGTTTAGATGGTCTTCCGTTTTTCCCAGACGGAGATTTCCGTGCTGATAATATTCCACATCCATGCCAAGCTCTTCCGATAGATGAGGCCATAGATGTTTGATTCCGTACATGGCAAGAGGCAATTCCCGTTTGTCACGGCCTGACTGCCTCACGCCGCCTCCATTTCTGCTGGACCCGCCATTTCCCATATGGTCGCTTTTCTCCAGGACGATAACGGAACAGCCCTTTTTTGCCAGATAATAAGCAGTGGCGTTTCCTATGATTCCTCCGCCGATAATTATGATATCCGCACACTTTGACATGCTCCTACTCCTCCCTTCGTTCATTTCCAAGTACCTTCATCTCAATGGGTCTCATGGGGGCTCTTGAGGGAGTCGGCTCCAGCTCAAGAGAGGATACTCCCAGTTCTTTGGCCACGATTCTCTTTACCAGATTTCCGCAGGTCTGCCCCTGACAAAGCCCCATGCCGGAGCGGAGAAAACGCCTGATTTCCGTTAAGGTGAACATTCCCTCATGAACAGCCTTTCTGATTTCTCCCTTGGTGACCTCCTCACAGCGGCAGATGATAAGACCATCATCCGGCTCCTGCATAAATTCCTTTAATTCCCTGGACCGGTCATTTCTCTTACTCATGTCTCTACCTCCTGTCTGCGAAAGAATCTGGCTTTCATTGCCATATCTACGGGTACCTTGATGGTAAGCAAAGAGGTGTGGTCATAGGCTTTTTTTGATTTCACCTCGATGACCTCTGCCTCGCAAACCTCCGCTCCGCTCCGGTCAAGGCCAGCTCCCATATCTCCCGGCTCTGGGAGAGGAAGAAATTCATATGGCATGGTGATAGAGGCAAAGCCAGGCTCCAATTCCTCATTGATTAAAAATATGGCCTGACCGGAGCAGGAGGAAACGCATAAGCCGCAGCCGGTACAGCCTTTTTCTTCCTGAAATACTGGAAGAGCTGTGATTTTATTGCCCACCAGAATGCATTTTCTGGGGCAGGAATCCTGACAGGGGTTACAGGGAATGTTCTGGGTGCATTCGATGACCGGATGAATTCCTTTTCCTCTGGTGACTCCAGGAAAACGGCTGATTTCAGAATCTGCCACATATCCCTTTTTTAGAAGATTTAAGGAGACGTCAATGCCCTCATCTGTTTTTTCCACGTTTTTTCCACGGTTCTCCGGTGCGAACATGCCTTCCCGTAAGCTTACCAAAGCTTCCTTTAATTCCTTGATTCTTTCTTCCTGCTTCTCTCTGGTGGCAAAGCCTAAATATTCTGCTGCACTGATTCCTGCGATTCTTCCTTCTATCATGGCGGAGCTGGCCTCTTCAATGCCGGATACATCTCCTGCTGCAAAGATTCCAGGAATGCTTGTGGCTCCTGTTTCGTCACATACCGGCACGTAACCGGTGGGAGTATCCTTCATATCACAGCCTGCCATCTTGGTCAGCTGGGACATGGGAGATAATCCGACCGCAAGACAGATGGTATCTGCTTCAAAATGCTTGCTGCTCCCTGGAATGACCTGCCAGTTCTTATCCACTTCCCCTATGGTAACCCCGGTGACCCGGTCCGTTCCTTCTGCCTTTATTATGGTATGGGATAAGTAAAAGGGAACACCACACCGTGCCACCTTTGCCGCATGGACTCCATATCCTCCCACCTTTGGTGCCGCATCCACCAGTGCCACCACTTCACAGCCAGCCTGAAGAAGCTGAAAGCTGACCACAAGCCCTACGTTTCCGGAGCCCAGCATCAACACTCTACTACCAGGTCTTACCCCGTGTAAGTTCATCATGGTCTGGGCCGCACCTGCGCCAATGACTCCCGGAAGGGTCCAGCCTTCAAAAGGAACCATGTTTTCCGATGCTCCCGTGGCTACAATCACCGCATCCCCTTTATAATGTCTGATTTCCTGGTCAATGGAGACCGTGATTTCCTTATCCTGATAAAGTCCTGCTACTGTGGCATTTAAAACTACCTCTACTCCATTTTCATTGGCTTCCTTTAAAAGCTCCTCTCCGATTTGATAGCCTCTGATTTTGGCCTTATGCTCCTTTGAACCGAAGAATTTATGGATTTGTTTAAAAAGCTGTCCGCCGGGCTTTGCATTCTCATCAAATACAATGACCTTAAGGCCGCATGCCGCAGCTTCGATTGCGGCTGACAAGCCAGCCGGACCCGCTCCTATAATTATTAGATCGTATCTTGTCATGGCTCCTGCCCTCCGTTTTCCATCTCTTATCCGTTTTCCTTTGTTCCGACACCGTACTGGGTCCTCACATCCATTCCTTCTTTTAACGGAGTGATACAGGTTCTTACATTGGGCTTACCATCTACCACCATGACACAGTCTGTGCATCTTCCAATGGCACAAAAGATGCCTCTTGGCTCATGGTTCTTTTTGGTATAACGGTGGATCATGATTCCAGCAGCCTCCAGGGCAATGGCAATGGGTTCCCCCTCATAGCCTGTGATGGGAGTTCCATCATAAGTAAATGTAATTGTCTTTTTTTCTTCCATGGTTCCGAGAACTGGATGTTCTGTGATTCTCATGATTCTCCTCCTCTCCTTATGCCAGATATGGGGTTTCCCATAAATTAAGCTTTTTCCCGATTCCCTTTAAAAGTGCATTCCGGTAAACAATGGTTCCCCATGCAACGTCTTCAATGGGCATTCCACCTACGGAATAGATGACGATTTCATCTTCCTTCCGATGTGCCGGGACCGTTCCCATAATCACGTCTCCTAAGTCGTCAATCTGTTCTGGCTTTAACTTTCCTTCTTCGACTAAGTCCATGCAGCGGACGGCTGGAATTGGGATGGTGTGGTAAGCGTTCTCCCCGATTTCCTCCTTCCAGGCTTCGTAAAGCTGAATGTTATCGGTCACGGTCCTCGCCCGGTTACAGATAAAGTCATCATCAAACCTTGCGGCTGCCGGACAGCAGAGAATGGCACCGGGCTTGATCCATGCCTCTTCGATATAGGGATATTCCTTGATATCGCCGGTAGGGCTTGAGGTTGCCACGTGAACGATATCGGAATCTCTTACCGCCTCTTCCATGGTCTCTACCACCTGGATGTTCTTTACACTGGGATACTTTTCCTTAATATAACGGATAAAGCCGTCAATGGATTCCTTGCTTCGTCCTTTAATTTTAACCGTCTCAATCCCCTCTCTCACTGCCATCGTAGCGTCAAAGGCTGTTTTACTCATAACGCCTGGGCCGATAATTCCCACCACCTTGGAATCTTCTTTGGAGAAATATTTGACTCCCACTCCAGGCACCGCCCCTGTACGGAAGGCACTTAATATGTTGGCGGACATATAGGCAAGGGGTGCTCCCGTATCCTTATCGTTTAAGGTGAGCATGAGAATGGACCTTGGCAGTCCCTTCTTTCTGTTTTCCGTATTGGAGCCGTACCACTTCATGCCGGCCATATCAAACTTCCCTCCAAGGTAAGCAGGCATTGCCATGAATCTCCGGTCCGGTCCGTCGGTAGGCATGTTGGGAAATGGGGACTCCTCTGGAAATGTCATCATCACGCCATGGGAATTGCCGTTAGGCCCGCCCATTCGAAAATCCCCCAGCTTCATCAATCGAAACATTTCCTCCATGGCCTCCACACAGCCTGCCATATCTGTAACACCTGCCTGAATCATTTCCTCTTCACCCAGATATAAAAAATCAATTCTTGGATCGCTCATTTTGACTTCCTCCATTTCTTGTTTCATGCCTGCAGTTATTTATTACTCACATCCGGTCATTGCTTCTAATTCTATCTCTACAAACTGAGTCGGACGGTTGAGCTTTGGAGTTTCCACCATGGTGAACAATGGCCTTACTTCTTTGAAGAATTCAGAATATGCTCTCCCCACCTCTTTGGCAGATTCCATATCTGTTAAGAACGCGTTTACCTTGAATACATGAGAGGCATCTGCATCGGCCTGTTTCAGTAACTCTATGAATTTTGTAAAAATGTATTTTGCCTGGTCATATGGAGTTTCTCCAAAGACTGTGCCATCTGGCTGGACGGCTGTGGTTCCTCCGATATAGATGTGTTCCCCTATCTTAACCATTCTGGAATACCCTGCCAGTTCTTCAAGCGGTGCTCCCGACGAGTAATTGGTTCGTTTCATTTCTCAACCTCCTTAGTAGAACTTTTCTATCTAATAAAAAAGAGGCCCTGTGATCGTCATGATCACAAGACCTCTCTGTCCTTTATTTCTCTACATTCTACCGTCGGACATCGGATAATAATTGTAAAAATCGGAACTACATATTTATTTTTTCTCAAGGGAGCATTACATCCTGGTAATGACCTTTAACTTCTCCTGATAACTGTTTGTCACCAGACTGTTTAGATATTTTGAGGGAGTATGACTGGTAAACTCCTTAAAGTCCTTAATAAAATGAGACTGGTCATAGTATCCCGTATCAAGGGCCGCCCTTGTCATATCCGGACGGTTCACAGTCTTTGTCAGCTCGTCGATGGCATTTTGAAACCGGATAATCCGAAGAAGCTCTTTTGGCCCCATGCCAAATTCCTCTGTAATGACCTTGTTTAAGTAACGAAGAGAATACCCCGTTTTTTCCTGAAGCTCATTTAACTTAAGATTGCCGGCTGAGGCCATGATTTCCTTACGCAGATATGACTTAAGGCTGTATGCTTCCTGCTGGGTCTCATAATTCTTTCGATAAAACAAAAGAAAGGTCTTAATTCTCTGCTCAAAGCTTTCTTCCTTCCACAGTGCTTCAAATAATTGATCTCTTTCTGAATTCGAATCAAACATATCCTCATAGCTCTGTTCTTTACTCACCAGCTCTGACATCTTTCTATGCTTAAGGACCGGATTGACCCCAGGAAGGAAGCGCACTCCAAAATGTCTGCATTTACCCGCTGTCTCCACCTCAGATTTTGTAAGAAGGGTGCCTGCGACCCTGGATTCCAAACGGGTGCCTGTATTGTAAAAGAGGATATCCACACAGGCATCGGGAATCGCAGTCATGAAATCACACTCCGCATCAAACTGATAGAAATGGGAAATTCCATAATCCATAAGACTGTATTTCTTATATGCGCCCGTGACCAGAACAAAGCCCGGCTGTTTTGGATGCAGCATCCCAACATGATTTCTTTCCTTCATAAGCAGTCCCTCTTCTCTGTGAGAACTAGTAAATGGGTAAAAAAAATCGCAACAGAGCCAAAGACTCCATTGCGATTGATATTTAACTTATACTCTTTTAGAGAAAGTTTGTCAATAACCATCCCGTTGCCAAATTAATCCTGTCTTCTTACTTTTTTCTCTGTCAGATAATAAAGAAAGGCGGCCAGTGGAAGAACGAACCCCAGTACAGATGCCATATTCCAGCCTCCCCTTGCATAGGTAAAGCCACCAAGGGCTGACCCTGCGGCACCTCCCAGGAAGAAGATGGCCATAAATAAGCCATTGACCCGGCCGCGTATCTCATCTCCAAGAGAATAGATGGCCTGCTGCCCCAGAACCAGATTCCCGGAAACCGCCATATCAAGAAGGATTGCGGAAGCACAAAACAGGAATAAGGAAATGCCTTCCTGATTGGTAAATACATGGGTAAGGCCAAAGGAAGACGCAGCGAGTAAAAATGCGATTCCTGTAAGAAGTCTGGAATACCCCTTATCCGCAAGTCTTCCGGCAATGGGAGCAGCCACAGCTCCCGCCACTCCTGCAAAACCAAACAGCGCAATCTCCTTCTGGTCCAAATGAAAATGCTGGGATAAATACATGGGGACCACGGTCCAGAACAGGCTGAAGCTTCCAAAAAGGGCTGCCTGGTAAAGGGCTCTACGGCGAAGGAGAGGGATGGAACAAATGAGATGCCACAGGGACTGAATGATTTTTTGGTAGCTCTCTAAAGGCTTTGGATTTCTCTTAGGAAGGAGCCTGCTTAAAACTACGGTAAGAACCACCATGATAACAGCTGATAAATAATACACTGCTCTCCAGCCAAGATATCCGGTAATCAGGCTGGCCGCAGGCCGGGCAAGCATGATTCCTAGTAAGAGTCCGCTCATTACATTTCCAACGGCCTTTCCCCGTTCCTTTGCCGGTGCCAGATGGGCTGCAAAGGGCACTAACACCTGAGCCGCCACAGACCCGGCTCCGATGAAAACGGCTGAAAGAAAAAAGAGTTCTGTATTCTTTGCCAAAGGCGCCATTAAAAGTCCCACAATGGCAACAAGAAGAGTACAAACCGTCAATTTCCTGTTTTCCAGCAAGTCACTTAAAGGTACGAGAAACAACAGTCCTGCTGCGTAGCCGAGCTGGGTCATGGTAACAATTAACCCGGACATGCCAGGAGAAATTCCGGTATCCTTGCTGATAGGCCCCACCAGAGGCTGGGAGTAATACAGGTTTGCAACAATCAGACCGCAGGAGGCGGCCAAAAGCAGAATCAGCCAGCTGGGAATCTTTCTCTCTTCCTTGTTTTCAATCATCATTTTATTATCCTCCTTTATATACTAAACGTATCGTTTATTAATTACATATTAAACGCACCGTTTCGTTTTGTCAACCCTGTTTTTTTCTATTCTTTTATGTTATAATGAACGCAACGTATTCAAATTGATGATAAGAGGAAAAGGGAGATTCAGATGGAGAAAAAAATGGGACGTCCCAGAAGCGAAAAGACAAAGAAAGCCATACTGGATGCAGCGTATGAGCTTCTGCTCGAGAATGGCTTTCCTTCTATGACAGTGGAAGGAATTGCAGAAAAAGCAGGGGTAAGTAAGGCTACCATTTATAAATGGTGGCCCAATAAGGCTGCCGTGGTACTGGACGGCTTTTTTGCAGCTACGGAATTACTGCTAGAGGTACCGGATACCGGCTCTGCAAAGGAAGATTTAATCCTGCAGGCAGATCATCTGGCTGCATTTCTAACAAGCCCCAAAGGCAGAGTTATAACAGAATTGATTGCTGAAGGGCAATCCGATGAAAAAGTGGCAAAGGAATACAGAGACCGGTATTTTAACCCCCGCAGACTGATCTCAAAGCATATCCTGGAACGGGGAATGGAGCGAGGAGAATTCAGGCAAAATCTTGATTTAGAGCTTAGTATTGACCTTATTTTTGCACCGCTCTTTTACCGGCTGTTAATCACAGGGGAACCTGTGGATTCGGCTTTCGTAAGAAATCTGATATCTTATGCATTTGCCGGATTGCAAGGAGTTAAATCCTAAAGCCTCTATTCAATGATATAGGCAGACACAATTTCCCCATAGTAAGCGGTATGGTAATCCCTGTTAGCCCCGTAAAAGGAGCCGTCAACATCTTGAGGATAGCACGCTTTTTTGAATTCTTCTAAAATCGCATGTTCATCCTGTTTTTGTTTGTATACCAGTTTACATTCCAGGGTGAGGGGAAGTTCCTTTATGGCTGGCACTGTTCCCGTAACAGATGGCTCCAGTGTGAGATTCAGCTTCTGAATTTTATCAACAACATGACCGGATTCCGTTCCGCATATCCCCAAAATCTTTTTATCAAAATCACCATAGGGGATATTAATTGTAAATTCAGAACTCTTATCCAGTTGCTTCTTTGTGAACCGATTTTCTCTGACAAATGCAGTGAAAATCGGTTTTCCCCATTCAATTCCAAGACTTCCCCAGGCTATGGTCATGGTGTTTACCTTGTTGTCGGCCTTTGTTGTCAGCAACGCACCTTTCTTCACTGCTTTTAAAATCTCTGAAGCATAATCAAACACATCAATTTCTTTTCTCATTGCTCTCTCCTTTTTAAAATAGTCATACTTTCGACCCATTAACAGCTATTCCACTTTGGTCAGCAAAATCCCCATATCATAAGCATTCTGGCAGTCTATAGGGAATTGGGTTTCCTTTACTTTGGCCTTATGGTTTTCATCAAATCTGGAAGCGTCATACTTGGAGTAATCGTGGAACTGATATGTATCATTACTGATTAGAATCTCTGATTTTCCATGAAACAGCTCTAAAAGGCGTTGGTTTTGTGTAAATATAGCTTCGTAATTGATTTTCTCCATAACATCTTTTGGAACATTCATGGTATAGATAAATCCCGAAGCGATCTTTCCAGGAAAGGTGGATAACTCTCCTTCATTATAGGATAGATTGGGGAAAAACAAACGTTCCAGAAAAGAGCGCATCACACCGGTGACCTCACCAAAGTAAATGGGTGAACCAAGAAATATTACATCGCAGGACAATGCGTATTCCAACACTTCCTTCAGATCATCTTTCACCGCGCAGATTCCATTGCACAGACTGCCTTTTCGTTTACAGGCAAAGCAGCTTAAGCAGCCTTTGAAATTCAAATCATATAGATTTACCAGTCTTGTTTCTGCACCGTTTTCGTGTGCACCTCCTAATGCACTCCGAAGCAATACAGCCGTGTTCTCATTTTTCCGTGGACTTCCATTAACAGCCAACACTTTCATTGCGACCCTCCATAATTTTACTTATTATGTACTCCTTTAAGAATAAGCCAGAGTTTGTCTTTTATGACAAAACACTGACTTATTTCATTGGTATACTTTTATTTCCACTTCACCAGCTCACTTATGGGCTGTCTGGACTTCTCGTGGCGGGGAGCCTCAGCCCGGTAGCCAAAGCCTGCCATAACAGATACTCCAAAATGTTTCGGGTCTATAAGTCCTTCCTTTACTAAAAGCTCATTGACCTTAGCCTGGTCAAAGCCTTCAATGGGGCAGGAATCCACGCCTAAAAAGGCTGCCGCAGTCAGCATATTGGCAAGGACGATGTAAGTCTGCTTGCTGGCCCAGTCAAACAAAGCCCGGTCATTTTCCATGAGATTGAAATCATTTTCCTGGAAGTTTTTAAATGCCTTACGGACAAACTCCGCAGTCTCGTCCGGAAAATGATGAACTTCCTTCATCATATGAGTGATATATTCTGCATTGTATACCAGATCGCCGCTTTTCCTGGCCAGAAGAATGACAAAATGACTTCCTCCCTTTAAGCTGTTTTGGGCGCCCCAAGCAAGGGGAAACAACTTCTCCTTTAATTCCTTATCCTGAACCACAATCATATTCCAGGGCTCAAAGCCAAAGGATGTGGGGGAAAGTCTGGCTGCCTCCAATATGGTCTCAAAGTCCTCCTTTGAAACGGTTTTTTCCGGGTCAAACCCCTTACAGGCGTGGCGAAAGTTTAATATATCCAAAATGTTCTGATTCATGGTTTCCATGCAATCTCCTCCTTTATTTAAGCAATTAGTTGGTAATAAACCCATAGTAGCACATACGAATCACATATTGAAGTACGAAAAATAATGTTATATAATATACAAAAAGTAACATTACTATCATTTGTATACTACGGGAGAAACCTTATGGAACCATATCCTATGACTCCGGACTGCCCCGGTGGCAAGTGCCCGGTAGAAACAACCTTAACTGTTATGAGCGGCAAATGGAAAGGTATCATCCTTTACCGCCTTTTAGATGGCAAGAAGCGTTTTCATGAGTTAAAAGAAATCATGCCTGCCATCAGCTTCCGCACTTTGACCCTGCAGCTTCGACAGCTGGAGGCCGACGGTATCGTAGAGCGGACTGTATACCCGGAGGTTCCCCCACGGGTGGAATACGATTTAACGGAACTTGGTAAGACTATGCGCCCCATCATTGAATCCATGTTTGAATGGGGAATACAATATCAAATCCAGAGAAAGGATACCCATGCGTAAAGTACCAGCCTATATGGCAGTCCACGATTTAATCAAAAAAAGAATAGAAGATGGAACCTATCCTGTCTTGGAACTTCTTCCCACAGAACCTGAGCTTGAAAAAATATATAAGGTAAGCCGTACCACCATAAGAAGTGCCATGGAGCTGTTAAAGGAAGAAGGCTTTGTTGAAATCAAGCAGGGCCGGGGAACCATGGTGCTGGACCGGAGAACCATTCAGGATCTAAATAAGGTCACCTCCGTAACAGAGTCCTTAAGAAGAAGGGGTTACGATGTCCGCACCAAAAGCATGTATATTGACCTGATCCCTGTCAGTGAAAAGCTGGGCAAGGAGCTTGATCTCCCTGGTGACGATTCCATCACCCGGGTCCAGAGAATCCAGCTCATAGACGAAAAGCCCATTGCGATTATGAGAAATTACATTCCAACAACTCTGGTTCCTGGACTTATTCAGTTTACCAATAAGTTCTCCGGGCTCTATCAGTTTTTGGAAGAACATTATAACCTGGAAATTGATTCTGCCCACGATAAGATATTTGCAAAGTCCGCAGATTTTGCAGAATCAGAGATGCTTAACGTCCAGCCGGGGACTGCCCTTCTTTGCATCCGCCGTATCTGCTACCGAAATGAGGAGCCTGTCTGCGTGGATGATGTGTGTATCCTTGGAGATCAGTACGAGCTGGCCATTTCCACCAACGGCCGGTATAAATAACATAGGGGGAATTTGAGATGAAAGACGTTTCTTTGGAAGCTTTGGCAAAATGCATTGATATCAGCTGTGTAAAATCCGCTGACAGCACTGAGGATATGGATCATATGATAGCGGCTGCCAGGCGGTTTGGATTTATCTGCGCCTTTGCTCTTCCTGCTATGACCCCCTATCTCATCAACCATTTAAAAGGAACCGGTATTACCCGCATTGGAGGAACCGTAGGCTTTCCCTCTGGCTGTGATACCACAAAAAGCAAAGTCTTTCAGGCGAAGGAGCTGATTGCCATGGGGTGTGAAGAAATTGATATGGTAATTAACATCGGATTCTTAAAGTCAAATATGTGGGACGAGGTCTATGAGGACATTAAGGCAGTCGCTAACGTCTGCGGACAGATTCCCCTTAAAACAATTCTGGAAGTCACCCTTTTAACCGAGGAACAAATCGTAAGAGCCAGCCAGCTTGCTGAGTCGGCTGGTGCTTCCTACATAAAAACAGGAACCGGCTGGTGCCAGAATCCCACCCGGTTACAACACATCCAGTCCATTCGTTCTGCCATAAAGCCCACAACAAAAATCAAAGCTGCCGGTGGTATCCGAAGTCTTGATACCCTGCTGCAAATGAAGCAGTCAGGCTGTGACCGCTTCGGCATTTCCACTGCCTCTGCCCTTTCTATAATGAAAGAAGCTGCGGCCTATGAAGACATATCCAGATTTTTTCCCTGATTAAACAAAGCTCGGCAAAATTCATCATATTATTAATCCTGAATTTGATATTATTCTTTTTTTTACATCGCCTTTATTAAAATACATTATTAAATTAAATACCAAATACGAATTGACCAAGCAATCATTACGATGTATAATAATCATAGTGTTACTTGTTAATTTTATAACAATATATAATTCCAAAGGAGATGTTCTTATGAAGGGTTTTGCAATGCTGGGAATTGGTAAGACAGGTTGGATTGAAAAGGATCGGCCAAAATGCGGGCCTCTTGATGCGATTTGCCGTCCCATTGTATTGGCGCCATGTACCTCTGATATTCATACGGTATGGGAAGGTGCCATTGGTGAGCGCACGGATATGATTCTCGGACACGAGACAGTGGCTGAGGTTGTGGAAGTTGGAAGCTGTGTTAAAGACTTTAAGCCTGGAGACAGGGTCATTGTTCCTGCCATTACGCCGGACTGGAATTCTGTGGAAGCACAGGGCGGTTATCAGATGCATTCAGGGGGGATGCTTGCAGGCTGGAAATTCTCAAACTTTAAGGATGGCGTTTTCGGCGAATTCTTCCATGTCAATGATGCTGACGGAAACCTGGCGATTCTTCCTGACGGCATGGACCCAGTGGCAGCCTGTATGCTGGCAGATATGGTACCTACCGGATTTCATGGAGTTGAGCTTTCTGATGTCCAGTTTGGAGACAGCGTGGCAGTCATTGGAATCGGCCCGGTTGGACTTATGTCCGTTGCTGGTGCTGCTCTTCGTGGTGCTTCCCACATCTATGCCGTAGGTTCCCGTCCCAACTGCGTACAGCTTGCCAAAGAATATGGGGCAACGGATATTATCAACTACCGGGAAGGGGATATCGTAGAACAAATTATGTCAAAGACCGGGAATAAGGGTGTGGATAAAGTGATTGTTGCCGGCGGTGACAACGATACCTTTGCGCAGGCCATTGCCATATTAAAGCCAGGCGGAAAAATCGGCAATGTAAATTATCTTGGTGAAGGCGATTACATAAAGATTCCCCGTATCGAATGGGGATGCGGCATGGGCCACAAGATCATTGCCGGCGGACTTATGCCAGGAGGCAGACTTCGTATGGAAAAACTGGCTTCTCTTATCTCAACCGGACGATTAGACCCAGGAAAACTGGTCACCCATCGGTTTGAAGGTATGGAAGGCATTGAACCGGCTCTTATGTTAATGAAGGAAAAACCAAAGGATTTGATTAAACCTGTGGTTGTGATTAATTGGTAAGATCGGTTAGTAACGCAAAGAAGCTCTTCTAGATAATAGAGTTGAGGGTGCTGCAACAGGAAAGAAATCAACAAGATATAACTTCTGGTCATTGGATTAAAACCAGTCTCTTGTATCAACTTTCACGTTGCAGCACCCTCATTTCATACTAATCAGGCAGCAATCCCTGACTTTTATGAAGTCATCACATCTTTATTTCTCAACCATAAAACGGCAATTACAGTAGATGCCCCTAAAAAAAGAAAACTGTTTAAGACCAGCTGTCCAGGCGTACAGATCATCGGACCGCCCGGGCTATTGGCTCTCATTCCAATGCTCATAAGGGAATAGGGATAAAACGCCCCTGCCCCCTTAGAAAGTGCGGCTACACCGCCGATTCCTCCAATCATGGCAATTCCAACAGGTACCGCAAAGCTGCGAATGATAAGGGACAGGCATAACTGCACTCCACAGATCACAATCCCCCCAATGGCACCATAAGCCAGCCATTCAAAAAGTTCTGGCGGCACTGGGCCTGGTAAATGAGACAGCTTTCCAGAAATAATAAATAAGATTCCCACCCATACCTGAGTCGCAAGCACCATGACCGAGGCGGTAAAAAGCTTAGATAAATAAATATACGGAATCGGCACCGGCAGTGTCATGACCGAATTCCAATTATGGTTCGTATGTTCCAGGCGGCAGAGATAAGAACAGTAAACACCAATGGTCGCAGGAAGGAAGAAATAGCAGGTGAACAAGGTATGCTGTGTCCACAGGCTATACCAGTAATCATTTAAAATACCCACATTTTGTACATAGTTAAAGGTCCCCATAAATGCCGGAAGAATGGGTAAAAGGAAAAATGCCAGCCAGACGGGACTCCGCTTTAGCTTCATCTGTTCCGCTCGAATTATTTTAAATAGCATACTTTACCACTCCTTTCCTGCAAACGACCGACGGCCATAGACATAAATCCCTGCAAACATGAAAGCGAGCAGGAACACACCAAGCCAGTCAACCGGAACATAATAGAAATCTGAAATTCTTGTACTGGGATCCCAGTTTAACCCTACCCGCATCATAACTCCGTAATAACCCCAAATCAGAAGTTTTCCAACTCCTTTCGGCAGGAACATGCTGAACAATCCTGCAAGACTGCCTAAAAGTCCCACCGTAAGAGGCACCATCTGATTTGCAAAATGCAGGGATAGCACCTGCTGAAGCAGCAATATAGTTACATGAACCCCTATGGTAGAAATGAGATAAAACAAAATTTTATCCCACGGAATGGGCCCGCCAAATCCTTTTATGACGCCAAAGGTCAGAATCATAAAGACCTGAATCAAAGCAATTGCCGTCACGTGAATGACGCCGCACAAGTACTTGGCATGAAACAGAGCTTCCGCTGGTATGATGGTCTCTAAGAGCTTAAAGGTCTGCCCCTTATGCTCCACATCGCATAATCTGGATGCCAATACTGCAATGACGACTGGCATCATGATGGCATTGAGAATAGGGAAATGATAGAGACACTGAAACCACCCCTGGGCCAGCTTTTCCCCGGACATGCTGCCAAAGGACCATAAGCCCCACAGACACTGTACTCCAAGAAGGATAGCGATTGTAGTAAATACCCCCTTTCTTTTTATCTTTTGAAATTCCATTAAAAGTACTCTCATCATAGACTCACCGCCGTTCCTGTTAATTCTATGAATATCTCTTCCAGTGTCTTTTTCCTTTCTTCCAAACGGACAACTCCGATGGTTTCATGAAACAGATGAAAGATGTGGGCGGAAAGCTCCTGATCCGAAAGCTCCGGCAAGAGTAGAAATGCCCCTTCCTCCCTGCACATGATTCCATGTTTTTGAAACACCCCTTTGGCTGCTTCATTGTCCAGGGTACGTACTGCCAGGCTGCTTTTGCTCTTATCATGAAGAACCTTTAAACGGTCCTGAAATACCAGCTCTCCTTTGCTGATGACGCCGATGTGGTCTGCCATCTGCTCGATTTCATTTAAAAGATGACTGGAAACCATGACTGTCATTCCAAAGGTCTTTGGAAGGGCGCGTATGAGTTCACGCATTTCCTGGATTCCTGCCGGGTCAAGGCCATTGGTCGGCTCGTCGAGTATGAGCAGCTTGGGATTTCCAAGAAGTGCGCCTGCAAGCCCCAGTCTTTGTTTCATTCCCAAGGAATACTGCCCTGCTTTTTTATCCTTTTGATTTTCCAGCCGGACAATCTTTAATACTCTATCAATTTCCTCTTCCTCTACTCCTTTTAAGGTGCTGATGATTTTTAAATTTTCCCTGCCGGTCAGATGGGCGTAATAGCTTGGGGATTCTATGAGAGAACCGGCCTCTTTTAAAATGGTTAGGCGGTTTCTTTGATTCATCTCTTTACCAAAGACGGTAATGGTTCCGCTGGTGGGCTTTGCAAGCCCCAGTATCATCTTCATGGTGGTGGACTTACCAGCTCCGTTGGGGCCAAGAAAACCATAGACCACTCCCCTTGGCACTTTTAAATCCAGATCTTTTACACTCATGGCTTCGCCGTATTTTTTGCAAAGAGCATTTGTGGTTATGATATCCGTCATTGTTATACTCTCCTTTTCTTTTCGATGAGTTCATGGTACCAGGGGCTCCTTACATCTGGCTGTAGGCCACCTTACATTTACCTTAAATCTTCAGATTTCTTGTCCAATTTCACTTTTTTTCGGCTATAATAAACATAAATGAAAGGGAAAGGATGTGACGCCCATGGTAGATATCTATGACTGTAAGCTGCTCATCGTGGACGATGAGCCAGAGCTTCGCAGAATGGTCATTGCTATATTAAAACAAAATGGCTTTCAAAAAATTATTTCTGCCGGGGACTGCAGTGAGGCCCGCAGGCTGTTTGCTGTAGAAAAGCCGGAGGCTGTAATTCTTGATGTTTCTCTGCCTGACGGGGACGGATTTTCCCTGATGCGTGATTTCAGAGCCTCTTCCTTTGTTCCCGTGCTGTTTCTTTCTGCCAGAGATGAAGACGAGGACCGTCTTTTGGGTCTCGGTCTTGGGGCTGATGATTATATGACAAAGCCATTTCTTCCAAGGGAACTGGTTTTAAGGCTTCATGCTATTTTAAACCGTACGTATTTCCCTCCTGTTTTAAGCCAGAAATCAAAGCCTGTCTTCTCCCTGGGAGATATAAAAGTAGATCTAAACAGCTGTGAGGTAACCTCACAAAAGGGGACTTCATCTCTGACGGCAAAGGAATTTGCTCTTTTGGAAAAGCTTTTTGAAAACCGGGAAAAGATTGTAACCGGGGACAGCTTATGTATGGCCGCCTGGGGCGACTCTCTTTATGGCTATGAAAATACATTGATGGTGCATATCCGCCGTCTCAGGGAAAAGATAGAGCCTACCCCCTCCTCCCCTCAATACTTAATGACCGTTCGGGGATTAGGGTATAAGCTGACGGGGGTGAAGGTTCTATGAAAAGCATGATGAAGGTTTTATCCCGCTATGTACTGTCAGCCGCTGCTGTTGCGGTGCTTTTGCTTGTTATTAATGCTACCGTCTTGATTGTCTGGCTCTTTACGGAAAAGAACGATAAGAATTATTACAATATCTCCCAGACAGCAAACCAGCTTACCGCCACGAACGATGGATATGAACTTTCCCAGTCCGGGAAAACCCAGCTGGAACAAAACCAGCAATGGGCCATGCTGTTAGACCAGGATGGCAAGGTCATCTGGAACTTTATGCTTCCGGCCGATGTTCCTTTGACTTACTCCATCTCTGATGTAGCAGGATTTTCCCGGTGGTACTTAAAGGATTATCCGGTATCGGTCTGGCGGCATGATGGGGGACTTTTGGTGGTGGGAAGTCCTAAAAACAGCATGTGGAAGTTAGGAATCATGATTCCTCAAAAATCCATGAACAATTTAGGCTTTTGGGTTCCCTTCTTTCTTGTCATGAACTGTCTTACTGCCATTTTCCTTGCTCTGATCTTTGGTCTCAGGCTGTTTCGTTCCTTAAAACGTCTCTCCAATGGAGTTCAGGATATGACAAGGAAGCGGCCTGTATCACTTCCTGTTAACGGAGTGCTGGGAGATTTAGCCATGGGAATCAATGAAGCCTCCAGCCAACTTATACTACAGGAAGCCGCCCTAAAGAAAAGAGACGACGCCCGAACCACCTGGATTGCGGGAATCTCCCATGATATCCGAACCCCTCTTGCTGTAGCCATGGGCTATTCCAGTCAGTTGGAAGAGGATGAAAGGCTGTTACAGGAACAAAGGGACCTGGCAGGCATCGTAAGGCGGCAGTGCCAGCGGATTAAAGATCTGGTAAGCGACTTAAATCTCGCCTCAAAGCTGGAATATGACATGCAGCCATTAAGAAAGGAAAAGACTCCACTTGCCCCCCTGATTCGCAGTGTTGCAGTTGATATCATAAACGACAATCTCTCAGATAGGCACACCTTAGAAGTATCCATAAAGGATAATGCCCAAAATCGTTGTCTGCTGGGGGACAAACAGCTTTTAAAGCGTGCTGTGTCCAACCTCATCTTAAACAGCATCAAGCACAATCCAGAGGGCTGTGATATTACTATAGAGTTAAGTATGGATGGGGAAAACTTTATATTATCGGTTACAGATAATGGAACCGGGTTCCCGGAAGATGTGTTGCAGCGAGTGAATGGGATAAAGAATAAAAGTGATAATACGGGTAAGAACGAGGGCATAAATGAAGGCGAGAATGAGAGTAAGAATTTATCCGGGAATTTAACTGAGGATGTGGACGGGAATTTAACTCAAAATATGGGCGAAAATGTAGCTGAGAATCCGGCTGAGACCGATTCAAAAAAGGAACAAAGCGGCCACGGACTTGGTCTTACCATTGTCCGCCAAATAATAAAAGCTCACAATGGAAGCGCTCATTTCTCCAATCTTTCAGGAGGCGGCTGCCGGGTAATCTGTTATCTGCCTGCCATCTCTTCCTGATAAAATGTCATATAAAAAGCTGAGCCTGCAGGTTTTCCCTGTTACAGACTCAGCTTTTTCATTCATTAAAGGGTACGTCTACACAACGCCCTTCTTTAAAATAATATTTGCGTACAATGCCTTCTCCCCTGTCATAATTACCACAGTGGAACGCTCCTTCGTCTTGTCATAAAATTCCCACTTATCAATCTCTTCAAAGCAATCCGCGCCACGCTTGTCATGCTTTGCCACAATCTCCTTATAAGTATCCCAGATAGGAGTTTGGCAGTCATCTCCTGCGACTACACCCATCAAAGTGACCGGGTGGTCCACGTAGGTATCAAGAGGGAATAGTGTAAGGATGGCATCCAGTATTTCCGGTACTCCGTGTCCATCCATGCGGATGACCTTTTTTCCATAAGTATGGCCGGGGAAATTTCCGTCTCCGATGGTCAGTTCATCGGTATGGCCCATTTCGCATAATACTTTTAATAACTCGGGACTGATGATTGGTGGTATTCCTTTTAACATAAAGTTCTCCTTCTTCTCCAATAGCGCTCTTCTTTAAAAGAAGAGCGCTGATTTTTTAATCGTATAAGTTCTGTGAAACCTCACTGCTGTCCAAATTGTCCTTGTTGTACCACTGGCTGCCGGTATCTACGTCAGTTACCTTTTCACCTTTGGCAGCTGCAACAGCAAGTTTTACGGTCTGATAGCCGATTTCTACAGGAGCCTGGGTAACTGCACCAGCCAGTTTGCCTGTTTTGATTCCGTCTTTGATCATGGTTCCAGAGTCAAACGCAACGCCGATTACATCTTTTCCAAGTCTTCCTAAGTTCTCATCACCTGTTAAAAGACCTTCTCCAGTCTTTTGGTTGGAAGCGAAGATACAAATAGTATCGTCTTTATTTAAGATGGTCTGAGCATCCGTTGTCATAAGAGAAGCCTCAACCTTAGAAGGAACGGCTACGTCAAGAATGACATCTGCCTTATCTCCCTTATCTGCTTTTGCATCGCTTACAAACTTATCGTTACCGGTAATGCATACGGTCTTTCCGTCTGCCTTAATTAACTCTGTCAGCTTATCAATAAAGCCAAGGCCACGGTTTATGATAGACTCTGAGGTTGCATCCTGGTTTAACACACCGATTCTAACGCTGGAGGTAGCTTTTGCAATCTGGTCCTTGATTAACGGATATGTGTTCTCAGCTGCCACTTCTCCTGCCTTGTAATTATCGGTAGCTGCATTGGCTACAACAGCTCCTTCTGGTGCGTTTGGTACACCGGAGTCAAATCCTACGATGGGGATCTTTGCATCCTGGGAAGTTTTAATGCTGTCGTTTAATGCGGATACATCCAAAGCTGCCAGGCCGATGGCTGCCGGCTTCATCTGTACTGCATTGTTCATCATCTGAACCTGCTGTGCAATGTCGGATTCGGAATCTGGGCCCTGGTATTCCAGCTTTACGCCCAGTTCCTTGGAAGCTTTTTCTGCTCCCTTATAAACGGCCTGCCAGTACTGAGACTGGAAGCCCTTTGCTACCATGTAAATTGTTACATCCCCGTTATTTTCTGCCCCTTTTGTCTCCGCTGCCTCACTGGATTTTCCTTCTGCTGTGGTTCCAGCCGGCTCGGTCTTTCCTTCATTTGAAGTTGTTTTGCTTGTGCAGCCTGCCATTAAGGATGCCACCATAGCTGTTGTCAATAAAACGCCCCATACATTTTTTTTCATTGAAATACTTCCTCCTTCATTTTATGTGGAATCTTTTAAATCACTACGCCTGTCAGTTCTTTTTCCGGTTTCTATATACATCTGCAAAGACTGCTACGATTAGCACCAGTCCGGTTGCTACCTGCTGGTAATGGGTCTGTAATCCTACAAAGGGAAGACCAGTCTTTAACACGGAGATGATGAACACACCGATCATGGTTCCGGCTATGGTTCCGATTCCTCCTGACATGGAGGTTCCTCCGATCACCACACCTGCGATAGCGTCCATCTCAAAGCCGGCTCCGCCGCCTGGTAAGAGAGTGGAGTAAATGGTGGAGTAAGCCAGTCCAGCAATGCCTGCAAAGGTACCGCTGATGATGTAGGCAATGATTAAATATTTATCTACGTTGACACCGGATAATCTGGTTGCTTCCTTGTTGCTTCCAAGGGACAGGATATAGCGGCCTGTTTTTGTCTTATTCATCACGATTGCCATAATAACAGCTGCTGCTATGAGGAATAAAAAACCTGTTGGGATTAAAAGACCGCTTTCTGTCTTGATTTTAAATATGGCACGGTACCAGCCCTCTGGGTCTGATCCTGATTTCCAGGTCACGGACTGAGCTGATGT
The DNA here is from genome assembly GCF_026723765.1 of Lacrimispora xylanolytica. Taxonomy (NCBI): domain Bacteria; kingdom Bacillati; phylum Bacillota; class Clostridia; order Lachnospirales; family Lachnospiraceae; genus Lacrimispora; species Lacrimispora xylanolytica. The sequence continues at coordinate 504,079 of NZ_CP113524.1, read as the reverse complement.
GATAATAGAACCGATTCCTTTGGAAAGCATCATGGTACCCAGGGTCGCAATAAAGGGAGGAAGCCCCAACTTTGCCACCAAAAGCCCGTTCATAACTCCGAACAAGGTACCGATTAAGATACAGATGATAATAACAAGCCAAATGGGAAATCCCAGGTTTACGCTTAAGTAACCAGCCACCAGACCAGACATGGTCAGTACGGTACCGATGGAAAGATCGATTCCCCCAGTTGCAATAACAAAACAGATTCCAATGGCCATAAATCCAATGTAATAGGATGCGTCAAAAATGTTGACCATGGTGTTATAAGTGGCAAATCTGGGATTCATGATTCCAAACGCCACATAGAGTACGATAAGTGCCAGCAATGCTACCAGCCTCTGGGTACCTATCGCTTTGATGAGCGGATTATTTTTCAGTTTTTCCATTGTTGCCCTCCTGGTTTCTCAAAGTAGCTGCAGCCATAATTCGTTCCTGTGATACCTCTTCAATGGGGATTTCCCCGGTAATGCGCCCTTCGCACATGACCAGAACCCGATCACTCATTCTTAAAATCTCTGTCATCTCCGAGGAAATCATGATAATGGATTTTCCCTGCTTGACCAGTTCATTCATTAAATGGTAAATCTCGCTTTTTGCGCCTACATCAATTCCCCTTGTAGGTTCATCAAAGATTAAAATATCACAGTTTCTAATAAGCCATTTGGCAATAACCACCTTCTGCTGGTTTCCTCCTGATAAGTTCACCACAAGCTGGTCTACGGTTGGAGTTTTGGTATTTAAAAGCTTTACATAGCTTTCTGCTTCCTTACGCTCCTTTTGCTTGTCAATGAAAATACCCTTCATAAATGAGGACAACGCTGACATGGAAGAGTTTTCGGCTACGGATTTTTGAACCACGAGACCAAACCGTTTCCGGTCCTCTGACAGATAACCAATTCCATGGTTTACTGCATCCTCTGTGGTCTCAATCTCCACCCGTTCTCCATTAATGTAGATTTCTCCTCCATCCTTTTTATCTGCTCCGAAGATGGCTCTGGCCGTCTCGGTTCTGCCTGCTCCCATGAGTCCGGAAAAGCCCAGGATCTCACCTTTTCTAAGTTCAAAACTTACATCCTTCACCATCTTACCGGCGGTCAGATGCTCTACCTTTAATACCACCGGCGCGTCCTCTGATACGCTGCTGGTCTGTTTTGGGTCTTCATAGATCACACGGCCCACCATCATATTGATGATGTCATCCTTTGTGCTGTCCTTCGTTACTAAGGTTCCCACATAGGTTCCGTCCCGCATGACCGTTACCCGGTCTGTAATCACCTTGATTTCGTCCATACGGTGGGAAATATAAACAATCCCCAATCCCTTTTGTTTTAAATCCCTTATGATCTTAAAGAGCTCCTCAATCTCTGACTCCGTCAGTGCGGCGGAAGGCTCATCGAATACCATGAGCTTTGCTTCTCTTGAGATGGCCTTTGCAATCTCGCACATCTGCTGCCGTCCTACGGTTAAGTTTCCCATGACCTCAGAGGGGTCAATATCAATGTTTAACCGGTCAAACAGCTTCCTTGCCTCTTTGTTCATGAGAGAATCGTTTATAAATCCGCCTGTCATCATCTCACGGCCGATAAATAAATTCTGGGCCACGGTTAAGTGGTTCATCATATTTAACTCCTGATGGACGATGGCAATTCCGGCATCCTGTGCTTCTTTTGGAGAAGTAAATTCCACTTCTCTTCCTTCAAATGTAATGGTTCCGGAGTCCTTTAGATAAATCCCCGTAAGGATTTTCATGAGAGTTGATTTACCGGCCCCGTTCTCTCCCATAAGCGCATGGACCTCGCCTCCATTGACTTCCAGATCCACGTGGTCCAAAGCATGTACACCAGGAAAGGACTTATCGATTCCCTTCATTCTCAGCATAACACTGCCCACATTCTCACTCTCCGCTTCTTTTTAAATTGAGCCTTGTATCCTGCTCTGATGATACCATTATATCTTTGAGAAACCTCTGGTAACATAGAGTATCTTACAAAAAAAGAAGAGGATTTTACTTTCTTTAGAACGGAAACAGAAGCTTCTGGTTCTCATCGGTATAGATATTGTCTACGGTGATAACTTCTGTGTCACAGTATATGTTTTTCTCCATTTTCTTTCCCCTCACTGACTCCACCGCAGTCTGGATTCCCAGGTAGCCCATGTTAAATGGCTTCTGGACGATCAGGGTGTCTATGATTCCCTCCTCTAAATACTTGATGCCTTCAATATCATTATCAAATCCCACGATATGGACTTCCTTGTTTAAATTCATTTCCTTGATGGCTCTGGCTACGCCTACGGTTGAATAAAGGTTCAGACCTGCAATCAGGTTAATATCCGGATGTTCTTTCATCAGCTCCTTTGTCTTTTCATAGGCCTGTTTATAGTCAGAATTGCTGTAGAGGACAGCTTCAATCCTGTCCCCATACTCCCCCAGCCCCTCCCTCAGCCCTTCCTCCCGTTCCATGGCAGTGGAGGAGCCTTTGACGTGGGATACTATGGCTATCTTCGTCTCCTTATTCACATAGGTTTTCATGTTCTTTCCCATCTGAAGCCCGGCATTCCGGTTGTTTGTGCCGATATAGGTCTCTTCTATATCTTCATCAATTTTGGAATCAATGAGAATGAGTTTAATGCCTGCATTTTTTATCTTTCTGACGCTGTCTGTCATTTCCGAATACTGTATGGGGGCAAGGGCAATGGCATCCGGCTTCATCTTCACCGCTTCTTCGATGAACCTCTTTTGCTGCTGGTAATCATTTTCCTCCTCAGGAGCCAGTATGGTTAGGTCTGCCTGATACTCCTTTCCTGCACTTTTGGCACCGGATATCATGGACATCCAGAAGTCATTGGTCTTATCCTGTACCTTTGGGATAAATACAATTTTGACGGTCTTTTTCTGCCGGAATTCCTCCAGCTGAAACACCATGGACAGGAAAACGACCGATAATAAAAAGAATGTAAGGAGCATTAGCCCGTTTTTATGTCTCTTCATCAGTCTCCTCCATGCGTTTGAAAGGAATGGTCACAGTGACGGTCGTCCCCCGCCCCTCTTCACTTTCCACGAAAAGTCCGTAGTCCGGCCCATAATGCATCTTAAGGCGGTCTTCAATATTCTTCATACCAACGCCATTATGGCGTTTGTCAGAAACTTTCTCCTTAAATACAGAGGCCAATGCTTCCTTTGACATGCCAATTCCATCATCCTGGATTTTAAGAATAACGAAATCTCCCTCCCGTCCTCCGGTAATGATGATGTTGCCCTGGGTGGTCTTGTATTTTAAGCCATGGTATAAGGCATTTTCCACCAGGGGCTGAAGCACCAGCTTCACAATGGCGCATTCCATCACATCTTCATCCACTAAAATGCGAAATGCTACCTTGTCCTTATATCTCATCTGCTGAATCAGCAGATAATTCCTGGTGTACTCCAATTCCTGCCATACGCTCACATATATCTTTGAGTTTCCAATAGCTTGCCGGAAAAAACGGGCAAGGACTGAGGTCATCTTAATGGCCTGACTTAAGTCCTCGGTTTCAATGAGCCAGATGATGGAGTCCAGGGTATTATAAAGAAAATGAGGGTTAATCTGGGACTGGAGGGCTTTTAGCTCGCTTTTTCGCTTCTCTGCCTGCTCTTTCCGGTTATTCTTCATCAGCTCCTCAATGCGTTCCGTCATTTTGTTAAAGGACCGGGTCAGGCTGGAGATTTCATTCTCCCCCCCTGTGTCAATATAGACCTGTTCAAACTTTCCCTGCTGCACCTCCTTCATGGCCGCCTGGAGCTGCTTGATTGGTCTTGTGATTCTGGCAGATAACAACACAGCCAGGATGCTGGCAAAGAGAATGAGTGTGCAGGCGGTCCCGATGTACATGGCCCTGACCTCTTTTTCATCTCCCGCCAGCTCTGAGGTGTAGACCACTCCTACAATGGTCCACCCGGTCTTATTCGAATGAAACGGGGTGTAGATCTTATTCTCCCCATTTTCATCGGTGTGGGAAATGCTGGTTCCTCCGTTTGATACCTCTTTTAAAAGCTCCTTTTTCACCCCGCTTAAAATCAGCTGCTGCTGGGGGTGGTAAACGATCTCACCCTTTCGGTCAATGATATATACATAGCCTTTGTTTCCCAGGGTGATGGATTCGCATAGGTCATTGATTACATCATAATTTAAGTCAATGACAAGAAGCCCCTCCACCTTACCAGTTTCAGGGTTTGTGATTCCACGGCTTAAGGTTACCACCCATTTATAATCGTCCTTTACCAGATTCTGAACATGGGAGGAGGAAATTAAGATTCCGCTTCCCTCTTTTCTGGCATCCAGATACCACTCCTTTTGTGCCAGCCTTGACCTTAAGTTTAAAATATCGGTGCCATTGTTAATAAAATACCTTCCGTTGTCTCCCAAAACAGCAATGTTGTAAATATCCGTCCTGGCATGAAGAATGGTCTGAAAGGCCTCCTTTAAATCACTTCCCGTCTCTTTGGTATCCTGATCAAACAGGTAGCTGGTCATATCCCGGTTGCTCATAACCACCTGAGAGATATTCTCCATATAGTCAATGTAATTTTCAATATTAAAATTGACCTGTTCAATGAGCAGACGGCTGTTCTTTTTGGAATTCTCCGTCAGATTGTTTTTTGTATACCGAATGGAAAAGAACATAAAAACCGTGACCGTAAGTAGAACCAGAAGTGAAAAGTAGATAATCATGCTGGTTCTTATGCTTTTAAACCTGATTCTGGCTTTCATAGGTCCCTTTCCGGTTCATCCTTGTTCTTACATAGTCCCGGGGCGTCATATGGGTGGTTCTCTTAAAGATGTTGCTGAAATAATTGGCATCGCTGTAGCCGCATTTTTCTGCGATCTCATAAGTTCTTAAGGACGTATTTTCCATTAATTCCATGGCCTTTTCCATTCGCTTTTTGGTAAGGGCTTCTACAAAGGTCATACCCGTGTAGTTTTTAAAGGCAGAACTGAAATAGCTGACGCTGATGGCCAGCTTTTCGCATATTTCCTGAAGGGAAAGGTCACAGTCCCCGTAGTGGCTGTTGATATATTCCAGAGCAGCGATTGCCTGATGATCTCCGTAATTGCCCCGGTTGCTGTTCATGAGCTCAACAGCCATTTGAAAGAACTCCAGCACCTTTTTCTCCATCTCCGAAATATAGGTACATCCAAATAGCCCGGAGATGATTTCCTGCTCCTTTAATAAAAAGGCATCATCTACAATATTAAGCCGCTCAAAGAAATTCATTACGGCAAGTATTAAGCTTTGGTATAGGACGACTACCTTATTCTTAGGAATCCATCTGACTCTGCATTCCCTTCGGATGCTAGTGATCTCTCTTTGTACCTCCTCAGACAAGTTGCTTCTGACTGCAAGTACGATTCGCTTTTCCCGGTCATTTTCACAGATCATGCCCTGAGCACTCAGCTTGTATTTCTGATATTTGTCCCATTCATAGATACCCTGATCCCGCTCCAGGTAAATATATTCCTTTAATTCCATGGCTTTTTCATAAGAAAAGCCGATTCCTCCCAAGCGGAATACGCATGTCCCGATTAAGGAAAATACGGGAGTGTGAAACTCATGTTCCACCCATCTGGCGGCTGCTTCGCAGATGAAAGCCATATCCTTTTTTAGTTCTGAGCTATTTTTCTTCTTCACATAGAGAATAATATTATGATCATCCCCTTCAAAGGAGAGGACATCCTCTCCTGCCTCTCTGGCAATGAGAGAAGCCATATGTGACAGCTCCTTTTTATCCGGATGTATCCTTGGATATAACAGAGCTACGCAGTAGCATTCCCCCTGAAAATCAATGTGAAATTCCTTAAGCTTCTCTTCAATCCCCTCCTCATAAAATCTCCCTTTGGAAAGCTCTAAGAGAAACTGGTTCTTTAACAGGGGATAGCTTCCTTCATAATAAGTCCTGACCTGGAAATTGGCCTCCTCACTATCCAGGATTTTCTTTGCTTCTTCTAATTTTTCAATCAGTTCCACAGAAGTTACCGGCTTTAACACGTAAGAAAGAACGCGGTATTCCACCGCCTTCTTTGCATATTCAAACTCATCGTAGCCGGTAATAATCACTACTTTTGTTCTTTTCTCATTTTCATAAAGATATTTTGCAAGCTCCAGACCATCCACATACGGCATACAAATATCAGTCAGCACAAGATCCACCGGCTGCCTCTCCATAAATTCGATGGCTTCTTTTCCATTCTCACAAGTCCCCTTAAGCTCGTACCCCAAAGATTCCCACGGTATTCTTTGAGAAATCCGCTCCCTGATCAGAATCTCATCATCTACCAACAATACCTTATACATAACTATCTCCCCTAATCCAATGAATGCTGCTGGTCCGCGTTGCATCGTTACTGTTATTTGTGCACTTTATACAATTATACACGTTTTTTAGAAAAGAAAATAGTATTTATTCCAAAATCCCTGAAGTTACCAAAGGGCGCTTCAGGGATTTTGATTTTCTTATATGTTCTGTTATTTTACGATAAATCCTTCTTCATCCCAAAGGTCATGCCAGTCATTGGCACCTTCCCAAAGGAATACCTGGCCTTTTACCAGACGGTTATTCCGCTCTAAGGTAGCTATCTTTGCCATCTCATCTTCTGTCAGCGGGTCTTCTGTCATTGCCTTTAAGTTACTTACGTATTCCATCTCATGAATGGAGAACGGAATGGGGATCTGGCCTCTCTGACGTGCCCATTTCAGTGCGATTACTGCCGGGTGAACGCCATGAGCTGCTGCGATTTCCTTCATCTCCGGTGTCTGTAAATCAGCCACATCCTCTGGGCACATATCACGCTCTGGTCTCTGAGGAGAGCCTAATGGCATAAAGCCGATGGGCTGAATCTTGTGAGCAACCAGATAATCAAACAGTTCTTTTTGCTGGAAGCAAGGGTGAAGCTCCATCTCGCAGGCAGCCGGCATTACCTTCATATGAGGAAGAACGGCTTCCAGCTTTGGTATGGTCATGTTGGAAATACCGATATTGCGGATTAAGCCCTGCTCCAGCAGTGCCTCACACTGGCGGTAGGTCTTTAAAAACTCTTCCGGGCTGAATGGTCTGGAATCAGGATTTCTGGAATCTACGTCACAATGTGGTGCATGGTAGTTTGGAAATGGCCAGTGGATAAAGAACATATCGATATAATCGCACTGTAAATCAACGATACTCTTTTTACAGGACTCCTCCACTCTGTCATGCATATCATTCCAGACCTTCGTCATGATGAATAAATCCTTACGCTCCACAACGCCTTCTTTAAAAGCATCTGCAAATACTTCTCCGATCTGGTCTTCATTGCCATAGCAGGCGGCACAGTCAAACATGCGGTAGCCGCAGCGAATGGCTCCTGCCACTGCGCCAGATACTTCTTCCGGGGTAAACCGGTCGGAACCAAAGGTTCCCATTCCCACACAGGGAATCTCCTCACCAGTATACAGTGTTACTTTTGGAACGATAGATGGTTCAATGAATGATTTCATATTTATGTTCTCCTTCTCTTTTTAAATGATGGAAATCTTATATTCCAGCTGTTTTTCTTCCCCAGGTTTTAATGACATGTGATTTCTCTTATGTTCCAATACATCATCTTCGTCACTGCACGTGGAAAGTCCGGTCCAGGGCTCCAGGGCAACAAAGGGGCCATGATTGGCTGAGGACCATATAACCAGGTAGGGGAAGCCGTCAAAGGAAAGCTCCACTCCCTGCTTTTTTTCCTTGTGACGAAGGGTTACTTTTCTTGAAGATATCCGGTCAAATATAACAGAGTCCTGTTCAAAGAGCTGATGACTTAAGGGAAGATTTCTCTTATTCCAGGAAAGAAAGGTCCGGTTCTCCATATCAATAAGTCCGGTTCTCGTATCTGGTGTGGGGTTTGATGCTTCTTCCTCTTTTTCAAACAGGATTTCATACTCTTCGTACGCTTCGCCCGGCTCCAGGGGACAACGAAAGGCAGGGTGGCCTCCAATGAAACATGGCATATCCTCTGTTCCCGTGTTTTTAATGCCGTACCGGACGGTAACTTCGTTGTTCTTTAGTAAGTAGGTTATGGTCAGCACAAAGGGAAATGGGTATTGGTCGAGCATATGGGGCGTAGATGATATGGAAAAGGTTATATCATCATCTGTGAAGGATTCCAGTTCAAATTCTTCCTTACGGACGATTCCGTGCCTTGGCATCCGGACTTCCTTTCCGCTTTTCGTTACTGCCCTTTCGTCTCTTAAGCTCCCGCAGATGGGAAACAGTACTGGGGCCTGACCGCTCCAGTATTTGGGGTCCCCCTGCCATAAGTATTCCAGGCCTGCTTCGTTCTTTATGGAGGTGAGTGCTCCTCCCTTTTTCGTGAAGGTAACCGTCAGGTGCTGATTCTTTAATACATAATCCATGGCTACTCCTCCAATCTTGTGATTGTAATCTCCGGCAGAAGCTTTTCCATATCTTCCATTCGGAAATATCCGGTCTCTTCCCGTAAGGCGGAGGCGGCAGAGATTGCGCTGGCTTTCTTTAGAATCTCTTCCATGGGAAGATTTTCTTTAAGGCCAAGAGCAAATCCGGCTATCATGGAATCGCCGCAGCCCACCGTATTCACCGCATGAATCTTTGGCACCCTGGCCCGGTAGACTCCTGAGTCACATACCACAAAGGAGCCTTCCGCCCCAAGGGAAACGGCTACGATCTCTACCCCCTGGCTGTGAATCTTTTTGGCTGCTTCCACCATATCATCAAGGCTGTCACAGTTGTTTCCGGTAAGCATACGGATTTCATCCAGATTGGGCTTAATCATGGTGGGGCATGCTAAAATTCCCATCTTAAGAAGATTTCCGCTGGTATCTAAAATCACCTTTTTCCCTGCTTCCTTTACAAGCCTTACCATAGTCTGATACGCGGTTCCGTCAAGTCCCTTAGGAACACTTCCTGATATGGCAACTACCTCGGCATCGTTTATTAATGTCTGAAACAGCTTTAAAAATCCCTGAAACTCGTCTTCCTTTACTAAAAATCCAGGCTCTAAAAATTCAGTCTGTATCTCCTTTTTTCCATCCCAGATGTTGATACAGGTGCGGCTTTCGTTTTCCAGGTGGTAAAATGCACTGGTAATACCAAGAGGCTTTAAGGCAGTTTCAATATACTGTCCCGCATGACCTCCGAGGAATCCCGTTGCCACCACCTGACCTCCTGCGATGACGGCTGGCTTTGAGACATTTAAGCCCTTGCCGCCTGGTGTATAGGTACACTCTGCCACACGGTTGACCTCGCCCTCCTGAAACCCATGGACCACATATCGTTTGTCAATGGCAGCGTTTAATGTAACGGTAAGTATCATAAGGGCCTCCTATTCCTCGTTCATCAGCAATACTTTTCCCTTTACAAGCCCTGGGGTCTTAAACATCTGGAAGGCCTCCTGTGCCTGACTCATGGGCATTTTTTTAAAGATGAAACCAGGATCGAATTTTAACTGGCCTGTGGCAAAATAATGTGCTGTAAGCTTCCATTCCTTCCCCGGAAATGGAGAGCTGTAGGACATCCAGGAACCGGTCAGCTTAAATTCCTTGCGGTTCATATTTTCCCACATAGCAGGGGTGAAGGATAAATCCACATGAGGAGTTCCGATAAAGCATACGTTGGCTTTGTTGGAAGCCAGCTCAAAGGCCATATGCATGGTTGGTACCTGACCTGCGGTCTCAAAGACAAAGGCAAAGCCTTTTCCTTCGGTCAGCTCCAGGGCTTTTTCTTTATAGCCCTCCAAAGAGGTGTTAATGACTTCATCTGCGCCAAGACGTTTTGCCAGAGAGAGACGCTCTTCACTGATGTCGAATACCACCACCTTTTTTGCTCCGAAAATCTTGGCCCACTGCATGGTGAACATGCCGATGGTACCTCCGCCTAAGACTGCGGTGTATTCTCCGCCTTTATAATCATTTTGAAAGAGGCCGTGAAGGGCTACGGTAGACGGCTCAAACATGGCACCCTGCTCATAGGAAATGCTTTTGTCAAAGGCAACCGCATTCTGCTCCGGGATTACCACGTATTCCGCATTGCTTCCCTGCTGTCTGGAGCCGATAAAGCTATAGTGTCTGCAAAGGGAGAAATTTCCGTTCTGGCAGTCATCGCATTTCATGCAGGGGATTAAGGGCGCTCCGGAAACCCGGTCTCCCGGCTTTACTGATGTAACGCCTTCTCCTACTTCCACCACATCACCGGAAAATTCATGGCCCAGAACTATGGGGTAAAAATGAACTCCGTGATGGAGCACTCTTGGTATATCAGAGCCGCAGATTCCAGAAGCCTTTACTTTAATCTTTACCAGTCCCGGTAAAACCTGTGGTTCCTCGTAATCCATGTATTTTACATCTTCATTGGCACATACAACTGCTGCTTTCATGGTCTATTGCTCTCCTTCCTCACTCATCATATCTTTCAAGTTTTCATATAAGCTGCGATACATTTTATAATTCCTGTCATAGACCTCCCGGTCTGCCTGATTGGGCACGTGATACCGTTTATTTTCCACGGTCATCTTAACCGCCTCTTCAAAATCCAGATACATACCAACGCCCACTCCTGCTAACATGGCGGCACCCAGTGTGGTTGCCGTATCCGAGGAAGGAACTACAATGGGCTTTCCAGTGATGTCCGACTTAATCTGGGTCCATAACAGGGAGTTTGCAGAACCGCCCATGGCTCTTAGCACATCCACCTCTGCGCCTGCTTCCTTTGCTACATCTAAGTTATGCTTTAAGGACATGGCAACCCCTTCCATAGCTGCCCGGATAAAATGACCCTTTGTCTTTCCAAAGTCAAGCCCGTAAAAGACTCCCTTTGCATTCGGGTCCCAGATGGGGGAGCGCTCACCAGCCATATAAGGCAGGAACACCAATCCATCGCTTCCAGGATTCACCGCCTGAGCCAGATGGTTGAAAAGGTCTAACGAGCTTTTTCCGGTTTTTCGGCCTTCTTCTCTCTCATAATCAGCAAATTCCTTTTCCAGCCAACGCATGACTCCGCCGCCTCCGGTGGTTCCGCCCTGTAACAGCCATTTCCCAGGAACTACATGATAGCTTAAGATCAGCCTTTCGTCGGCCTTGTAGCTGTCAATGCAGATACTCATGCCTCCGGCCTGACCGCCCTGCTCCTGGGTTTCTCCTGTATGGATCACTCCGGCCCCCAGGGTTCCGCAGGCTGCATCAAGACCGCCTGCCACTACCGGAATTCCTGCCAAAAGACCGGATTCCTTTGCCGCCTCTTCGGTCACGGTTCCAATCACATCATGACAGGAATAAATGTCAGGAAGGATATGAGACGGAATTCCTAGGGCCTCACACATTTCCTTATTCCAGGTCCCGGTATGCATGTCAAAACAGTGGAGTCCATACCCCTGGGAAATATCCTGGGTCATATGGCCGGTCAGCTTAAATCCAATGTAGCTGTTGGACTGGAGAATCTTATCTATGTTTTCAAACACCTCTGGCATATGTTCTTTATACCAGAGTATCTTAGCTGTGGTGTAAGACGGCTGTAAGGAGTTTCCGGATAACTGGAAGATTCGTTCTGCTCCCACCGTTTCATTTAAGTCCCTGCAGATGGAAAATGCTCTGGTGTCCATCCAGATGGGAGTGTTTGTGAGAACCTTTCCTTTCTTATCTACGGCAATGGCTGACCAGCTCTGTCCGTCGATTCCGATTCCGGCAATGTCCTCCGGATTCACAATGGATTTTGCGAACATCTCTTTCATGGTACTGCAGATGACTCTCCACCATTCCTCCGGGTCCTGCTCCGCCCAGCCTGGCTGGGGATAATAGACCTCATATTCCCCGGCTGCTGAATCAATGACCGTTCCTTCTCTGTTAAATACAGCGATCTTACAGGCACTTGTGCCTATGTCTATCCCCAATAAATATGGCTTCATTATCCCCTCCATCAAACAATCAGCGGGCTTTCTGGTCACAGCCGCAAACAAGCATGCGGCCCTTTACAAATTCCTTTACCGCTTCCATACCGGCGATGCCAAGCTTTTTAGGATCAAAGAGCTCCGGGTCTTCTGCTAAGAGCTTCTTTCCTGCTCCTGTATATACCACTCTCAGCTCCGTTGCAAAGTTAACCTTACACATTCCTCTTTGTACGCATTCCTTTACATCCTCATCGCTTAACCCGGAAGCTCCGTGAAGAACAAGAGGAATGGATACCAGCTTTTTCACCTCTGTGATCCGCTCTTTATCAAGGACTGGCTTATTGGCATAAAAACCATGAGCCGTTCCAATGGCAACTGCAAGGGAGGTGACTCCTGTCTTTTCTACGAATTCCTTTGCCTGCATGGGGTCGGTATTGGTATCTTCCTCGACCTCTAAATCATCCTCCTTACCGCCTACCTTGCCAAGCTCTCCTTCTACAGGAATTCCGCAGGCCTTAGCTGCGTCAGCTGCCTGCTTGGTCAGCCTGATATTCTCTTCAAACGTTTCGTGGGAACCATCGAACATGACGGAGGTGTATCCGGCACGAATGGCCTTAAGTACCAGCTCATAGCTGCTGCCATGATCCAGGTGAAGACAAACCGGAACCGTTGCCTTTTTGGCTTCTGCGGAAGCCATAGCCTTAAAGGTTTCCAGCGTGCCGTACCGAACGGTTGAGGGAGTGGTCTGAAGCATCACAGGGGCACGAAGCTCTTCTGCCGCTGCCACCACAGCCTTTAACATTTCCATATTTTCTACATTAAACGCCCCTACGGCATAGCCGCCCTTTTGGGCATCCAGTAACATTTGTTCTGACGTAACCAATGGCATATCTTTTTCCTCCTTAAGATCAGGTGATTGTTAAGTTCCTCATATGTTCATTATACCGGAACCAGATTAGAAAATTAGAGGATAAACAGACATAGACACTGGGTGCATGTCGTGTTATCGAACATTCCTTGACTTGTGCTTTTTTTGCTGGTAAAGTAAGATTGTATGAAGAGAAAAACAAGACAGGGAGGAAAGACATGAGAACAGGCTATAAGGATTTGAATATCAAGACAACCATTAACGATACTACCTTTTTGGTCCTGAATATTGTGTATGAACGCTTCCTTAAGTCCATGCCAAAACACAGCCATGGTAATAACAGCTACGAGCTTCATTACATTCCTTATGGACATGGAAAGGTAAGCATCGACGACCAGATTTATAACATCACTCCAAATACTCTCTACATGACAGGCCCTCACATCGAGCACGAGCAGATTCCTGTTAAGAATGATCCTATGACCGAGTATTGTATCTATTTTAAAATTCAAAAGAACAGCTCTCACCCGGCTCCTGATGTGGATACGGTGGCGTATAAATTTGAAAAGACCCACTTTTGGTTCGGACAGGATACCCAGGAGCTTTACCCCTTAATGCAGCAGATTTTTTTTGAACTGGAGCACCGGTATACGGGCTACATGATTCAGGTGGAGGCACTCTTGCAGCAGTGCCTGGTGAAGATCGTCAGAAATTATGAAAACAGGACCCAGTCAAAGTCCCATTTCTCTCCTTCCAATCTGGTGGACAGCAAGTATATCATTGTGGAGGAATGCTTCCTCTATGAATATGAGACCATCACCCTTGAGATACTTTCCGAACGGCTAGGACTCAGCATCCGGCAGACGGAGCGGTTTTTAAAGGAGTATTACGGAAAGACGTTTCTTCAGAAGAAAACAGAAGCTAAGATGTCTATGGCTAAGATATATTTGAATGATGATACGATTAATATTTCGGAAATTGCTGACCGCTTGAATTACTCTTCGATTCAGCATTTTTCCTACGCATTTAAACAGTATTACGGGATTACCCCTTCCAATTACCGGAAGAATAATAAAATAGCTGAGAGGTCATAAAGATTAGAATAGGCCGGAAGATGAGGAGCAGTTTCACTGCAAACGAATAATATATAAAAATCGCATAAAAAAAGAGAAGGTGCAGCTTTCATAGATAATTATTGGCTATGAGAGCTGCACCTTCTTATGTTTACATAAATATAAAATATAATTTAATAAAAACTTGGAACTGGAGATTGTGTTATTTATCAACCAAAAAAACTAATTAAAAAGCCGGGAGACATCCTATCAACGAAACTCCCTTACGCCTCGTACTGTCCGTTTTCCTCATTCTCTCCATATTTATCATGGTTGCCGTATTCCCCATATTCACATCCAGCGTTCTTAAATTCAATATGGTCGATGAGAACTTTCTCCTTCCCTTTCTTGTGATACAACCGAATGGTCCCATATCCGGTTCCACCATTCCAAAGCCGGTTATGAAGTTTTTTCCCATTGGGTGCTTCATAATTAATGAGAAGCATTTCATCTGCCTTGCAACGCAGGGTCAATTCCAGTAGAGAGGTATGGTTCTGGGCTCTTATCTTCCAGGTATGATACCTGGTTCCTTCCTGGAACTTAAAATCCACCCGGGAACCGGTCCAGAATTTGGAGAAGTTATAATCATACATCTTTCCTTCGTAGTAAAATCCTCCCAATAGTTTCCGGTTCAGAGAATATCCCCAGACTTTTGGTTTTCCGCCTCCGAATTCCACAGCGGAATTTGTTAATGCCTTTCCGGTTGTCATACTCTTCATGTTACTGCTGCTGATCCATAGCCAGGGAGAGGTAAAATCAGCTCCCCAGTTCTTGTCTGCATACCCATAAGATCTGTCTTCAATTACATCATAGGCTTCTCCGTCCAGTATGACTTCTCCGGAATACTCCGCTTTGATTCCTTCCGCGTGCCAGAACATTTCAAAGGCATGGAGCCAGCGAAATGGTGCACTTGCCCCGTACCCGGCATGATAGGCTACTTTTTTATGAATCGCCAGGTTCCAGCTCATTTCTCCGGCGTCACTCATGTATTCCGGGTGATCCTTTGCCTGTTCTTTTGTAACCTTAACTCTGCCTTTTATCCGCTGTTCTGTCAGGAGGCTGGCTCCTATTTTTATGTTTAATTGTTTGTTTGAGTATGAGAACTGAGAGATGGGATAAAAATTATGAATCTGCCGTGCATCCTTTCCCCAGGTCCCTGCCTTTAGCATGGCATAGGAGGGACGGACACCGGCAGCCTGATGTTCTGGCAGCTGCCCCAACACCGGATAATCCTGACCCAGCTTTGGATTGCATACGAAATACTCTATAAAAAACGCTTTCGCCTCACCGGTTTTCCGATGATATCCGGTGAAATTATGCCACCACCAATCATATCCCTTTTTCCCAAGAGCACCTGTTAACATAAATCGGTCCCTTTTTAAATCACTTTTATTCATTGCTGGCACCACCTTTCTCTGGCCAATGCAAATCTTATTGTCATCTAATCATAAGTATGAATGAATTGGAATGAAACATACGGATAGTTCAATGAATCCTCTGTACAATTTAATAGTATCATTCCTTTCTTAAAATGAAAAGAGGCAGCCACCATGAATGCAAAAAAAGAGAGTCAGTTAAGACTCTCTTTCCAGGATTAAATAAACTTGATACCAAATCCATTTCGAAGGTAGGGAAGATATTTCATATCCTTTTCCTTTATCTGACCAATCAGGTTCAGCCGGGGATCCAGGGGAAGCTCCACCCTTGCGATTTCAAGCTCTCCCATATATCTTAAATAATCCTTGTTGGAAATGCAGATGCTTCCTGCTTTCCTGACTTTATTTTTCTGGTTCTTATCCGGAAGGATCTCCTGCCCATACTGTCTCGATTCCTGAGACCGGAATAAATAGCTGCTGGAATCCGGTCTGTCATGATGTATGGTACTCTTCACGAACTCATAGGGGGGAAGAAGGTCAGCTTCCAGTTCTACATACCCATTGTTTAAGCTCTTGATGCCTTCCCACTCACTCCCCTTAATATCCACATCACCGATAAGCACCACATCGCAGCACCCGTTAAAAAACAGCTCCAGCATATTGAAAACAACGTCATCCTTACGCCTTCTGTGTTCCTCTACCGTAGGAAGTCCTTCCATCAGTGGTCCCCGAAGCTCTAAATTTCCTGGCACAAATGCCATGGTCATAAATCCCAGATACTTTAACCGCTGATTGATTTCCTTCACCCGTTCCAGGGACAGTCCGGTAAATTCCTTGGGATAAAAGTTATGGCAAGCGGCAAACTTTGTAAAATCAGCCCCGTACTGCTTCCATTCTAGAAGTTCCTCCTCGGTAATGGTAGAGGCATTAAAAACGACATGGAACCGTTTGGAAATATCTACCACATCTCTGGCTGTAAATCCATAGTCCAGCCTTACATGGGTAATACCAAGGTCTCCTAACTCATGGAGACTATTTACTCCTAGCTTTTTGAAGGTTTCCGGGCCAACGTCTACAATTACGTTGCAATGATGTTCCTTGCAAAGAGTTAAAAGACATATAATATCCTGGCGGTAGTTGACTCCAGTTTCTTCAGGAATGTGGAGGGAGGTAAAAATATACTGTACTCCATGCTCTCCCGCCTTTTTTATCATCCCCCTGTTTTTCTCCATACCGCTTGAGAAATAAAGTGAGATTCCAGTTTTCATAAATTATTCTCCGTATACTTCGTTGATTCTGTCTTCATCTACACCAAAGAAATAAGTAACAAGGAATCCACCTGCATAAGCGGTCAGCATGGAAAGGATAAATCCAAGCTGCTGTCCCGGCTGTACAATTAAGAGTCCGAACAGGCCGGAAACGCCCTGAGAAACGGTGCCAAGATGAAGAAGGGCTGCCAGTGCTCCGCCAAAACCGCTGCCGATACAGGCAGTAAGAAAGGACCGTCCAAGAGGCAGTGTTACCGCATACATAAGAGGCTCTCCAATTCCAAGAATGCCTACAGGAATGGAATCCTTAATATAGCGTTTTAGCTTCTTATTCTTTGTTTTTAAGTATAAGGCTAAGCCTGCACCTACCTGGCCTCCGCCTGCCATCATAAGGATAGGAAGCAGATAGTTGATACCTGCGGTGGCTCCGGCGGGATCATTTAACATGGAGTGGATGGGGGTAAGTGCCTGATGGAGCCCAACGGCTACTAAGGGTAAAAATCCTGCGGATAAAATATAACCGCCTACTACGCCCATCTTTTCATATGCAAAGCTTAAAACAGCAAAGATCACTTTTGTAAGACCTGCTCCTAAAGGCTGTATCACCAAAAGGGCCACAATGCCACCAATGATCAGCACCAGAAGGGGACTGATGAAGGTATCAATGAGATCCGGCATAATCTTTCGGATCCTCTTCTCCAGGACTGCAAAGAACATACCTGCGATGAGAGCTGCCAAAAGGCCGCCGGAAGCCGGGTTAAATACAGTGTTTGTGATAGGCAGGATAATCTGAGCGTCCTTAACCGTTGCCAGTAAAGGCATAGCAGGATTGACAATGGACATAGCTCCTGCGATGGCGCCCAGGGCACCGGAACCGCCAAATTCTCTTGCCGCATTATAACCTACTAAAATGGGCAGATAGGCAAACAGTGCCCAGCCCATGGTACGGATGCAGGCATACCACCAGACTCCGGAAAGAGATCCGCCTGTGGATACGTTGATTACATTGCAGATTCCATTAATAAGACCTGCTGCGATGATTCCGGGTAACAGTGCCACGAATATATTAGCGATCTTCTTTAAGAAACGCTGGACCGGTTTATCGTACTTTGCTTTTTGCAGGGCCTTATTCTCTTTTGCCACATCATCAATGCTCTGTACCTCTCCCCCGTCTTGTGCCTGACCCTTTGGAAGCCCTGTCAGCTGATAGAATTCATCTAAAACCTTGTTTACTTTTCCCGGACCAAAGACGATCTGAAGCGTGTCACTCTCTACCACCCCAAGAACACCTTCCACCTGTTTAATCCTTTCAATCTCTACCTTTGATGTGTCCTTTAACCCAATGCGAAGCCTTGTCATACAGGCGGCGTTGGAGGTAATATTGGACGTTCCTCCTAAAAGCTCAATGAGCGCTTCACTGATTTTTTTGTAATCCATAATTCACCCTCCTCTAGATTTTTGCTTTGCTCTTCTATCTATTTTAAAGCCTTTCGGATATTCCCTCCGGCTATTTCAATCTTTTCTCTGGCAGTGGCAGCATCACACCCGGAAAGAATCATTAAAATGGCTGTCTTAACATGACCGTCTGCCTTCTCCAGTTCTTCCTTTGCTCTTTCCCTGCTGCAGTCAGTGGCTGTCATAACAATGTTCTGGGATCTTACCACCAGCTTTTCATTGCTCTGCTTTACATCAACCATAAGGTTTTCATATACCTTTCCAACTCCAATCATGCTGCCGGTTGAAATCATGTTAAGTATCATTTTCTGGGCGGTTCCTGCTTTCAGTCTCGTAGAGCCGGTAAGCACCTCAGGACCCGTTACCGGTTCAATGGCAAGCTTCGCTTCCCTGCCAATATCAGAACCCCGGTTACAGGCTATTGCTACAGTCTTACAGCCAATGGAATCGGCATACTTAAGACCGTAGATTACATAAGGGGTCCTGCCGGAAGCTGCCAGACCTATGACAATATCCTCTTTTTGTAAGCCGATTTCCTTTAGCTCCTCTTCACAAAGAGTCTTACTGTCCTCTGCTCCTTCCACTGCCTCTACAAATGCCTTCTCCCCGCCTGCAATGAGGCCCACCACAAGATCCTTAGAAACCCCAAAGGTGGGTGGACACTCCACAGCATCTAAAACACCTAAGCGGCCTGAAGTACCGGCTCCAATGTATATGATTCTGCCTCCTGACTTCAGACTTTCTGTGGCCCACTCTATGGCAATGGCAACGGAAGGGAGAACCTCCTTAATGGCTGCCACCACATTACCATCCTCCTGGTTCATAATGCCTGCAATCTCCATAGGAGTCATCTGATCCAGGTTCATGGTATCCGGGTTTCGAAGCTCTGTGGTTAATTTTGATAAATCAATCATGGTTACGTTCCTCCGTCCTTTTGTATATGAGTTCTTCCAAACTGTTTCATACAGAATTCGTAATTTCGGTTGACATAAGCGGTGAAAAGAACATCGACCACATTTAACTGGGAGATTCTTGATGACATGGCTCCGCTTCTGTGAATCAGCTCTGTTGCGGCTATGGGAAGCACAAAGTCAGCTTCTGCTGCCAGCTTTGATTCCACAGCTCTGGTGATGGCAATTACCTTTGCTCCATTGGCTTTTGCCTCCTTCGCGCAGGTCAGCATCTCTTCCGTCAGTCCCGAATAACTGATGACAATGGCAAGATCGTTCTTCTTTAGGTTCCTGGCAGTTAAAAACTGGGCATGCCAGTCATCGCATACATTGCAGATTACATCAGCCCGAAGAAGCTTTAAGTACAAATCTTTTGCTACTAAAAGCGAAGTGCCAAGTCCGAATAAGCAAACGCTTCTGCTGGATTCCAAAAGCTTTACGCATTCGGTTATAATCTTTGGCTCCAAAAGCTTTCTGGTGGTTTCCAGGGACTCTATGTTTTTCTTTGTTACCTTATAGATGATGTCCTCCACTGAGTCCTGTGGTGTAATGGTTTGAAATGCAATATCCCTGCTCTCCCTAAACAATGCTACCTCATAGGCCAGGGTACTTTGAAAATCCTTATACCCGTTGCAGCCAAGCTTTTTACAAAGCCTGACAATGGTGGCCGGGGAGGTGTAGGTCTCCTTTGCAATCTCCTTAATGCTCTTTCTCAGCACAGACTCCGGATTTCTCTGAAGCCGGATCATCAGCTCCTTTTCTGCTTCTCCCGCATACTGGAGATAGTCTTCGATTCTTACAAGCAGTCCTTTCATAAGCCTCATCCTCTCTGTAAAGCCAGAAGAAATATGGTTCTTATCTCACAATTTATGTTACTTTCATTCTAGCCTTTTTGTATTAAAGTTTCAATATTTGTCCAAACCTATGAAACTTAATTTCATTATATGATACTTTTTCAGAAGAAAAAAGGGGCTGATTTTCTTACGGAAAGACAGAAAAAAGCTTTCTCTCATCCCGCTGATGCGGAATCAGAAAAAGTTTACATAATTGGTCTGTTTTTAATTTTGAGATGCTTCCATTAATTCCATAAAATATTCCATCCTGCCGGTTGAAAAATAGCCGTACCAGGCATCAATTACTTCCTTGGAATAGATATTTAAGCTCTCCAGAATATACCTTGCCCAGAGCAGGCCTCCTGCGGAGCTGGCGGTAATGACGTTTCCATCCCTGGCTGCCATTTCATTGACATAAAAGCTGCTGCCCGTGTATGTGGGTGAAAGTCCGGTTAAGAACTCTAAAGAATTGCTGGTATGGGTGCGCTTGTTTAAAACGCCTAAGTCAGCCAGGGCAAGGGTGGCTCCGCAGATGGCAGCAACCGGTATCTTCTGTTCGATACAAAGAAGCGCCAGGTCAAGAACCGGCTGATGCACCTCTTCCTTCCAGGTCTCACCTCCAGGAAGTAATAAAGCCCCAACAGAGTCCAAGCTGACTTCCTCAATGGAACAGTCAGGTACCATGGTCATCCCTCCAAGAGTCCTTATAGGTTCCTTTGTAATTCCCACTGTTTTTACCTGGTACTTAACCTCACCTACCATGGTCTGGGCGGTCAGGCCCTGTAGAATATAGCCTGTTTCCCAGTCCGCCATTGTATTTAAAAGATAAATATATACATGTTTCATTTGTTCTCCTCAATTCTTTCATAATGCTTTAAGATATCCGCGCAATCCCTTTGGATCCGCTCAATCAAAGACTTTGGTTCCAATACTCTAACAGCCCCGCCAAAGGATAAAAGAAGTCCATACCAAAAGGTCTCATCCTCCAGAGTAAATACTTCACATTCAAACTCACCGGTTTCATATTCCTTTGTAATGGAAGCCCCTAAGTATTCCCGGCATTTGGATCTGAGCCTGTCCTGGCACAAAAGGCGCACCTTCACTCGTTTCCGGCTATCCTCTCTGCCTTTTAAAAATGCCTTTACCTCATCGATATCATGCTCTCTTCCATTGATTTCTCCCGTAGCCTTCAGTTGATCCATCCGTACCACCTTATACATCCGGTAATCCTGATGCTTTAAGCTGAATCCTATGAGATACCAATGGTACCACTGATAAATCGTACACACAGGTTCTACCTCTACCTGACTTTTTTCATCTTTGGCGTTGGTATAAGAGAATGAAATTCTCACCTTTTTCTGAATCCACTGATTTAAAAGATAGAGAAGCTCATTGGTGTCCCTGTTCTCGTGAACCACGCTTAAGTCCAGAATCATAGGGGATTTGGGGGAAGTTGTCAGGCTTTCTAACTTTTCCAGGGTAGCATTTAACTCCTTATCATGATAAGCAGAAGAGAGGCTTTGTAAGGCACTGACAACAAAGCTGTAATCCATCTCTCCTGCCACCTGCCGCTGCATCTCAAAGGTTTCCATGATTTCAAAACCACCGTCAGTCCCAAAATTAGAAGAGACCGGAATGCCAGCCATACACAGGGTATCCATATCCCTCATAATAGTCCTGATAGAAACTTCAAAATGCTCTGCCAGTACAGATGCCTTTGTTCTGCCATGGTTCAATAAATAAATGGTTATGCCCAACAGTCGGTCAATTTTCATGTACAATTCACTCCTGTGTTTTTGTAAGAACGAAATAATCTCCATATTCTGTCCCATCATGGCCAATCAGCGTATGGCCCGTAGGTGAAAATCCCAGTGCAAGAAGCGCCTGGATCCTTTCTTTGGCTTCTATAACTGCCTTGGCGGCAATCAAGCTGCAATCAAAAAGCTCCCAGGTGTTTGGCACCACTAAGGAAAGTATGTCCTCAATCACCTCTTTCCTTTCATAATCACTCCGAAGATCCAGCCGTAATAAGCCGCAATCATGAAAGTAATCCACAGAATTCCGGTGAAACAGTTCTATTGTCCCCACCACTTCCTTTTTCTCCTTTACAAAAATCCCCCAGCGGACAAACCGCTTTTTCTCATACTCTGAAATCCAGAACCGGATTGCCTCTTCCATACGGTCTAAGGTGCTGTAATAAAACAAGTCTCCGTGGCAGTTATCGCTGTTAAAGAGTGGGACTGACCTTTCATCCCCATAGACCTTTAATAAATCAGGCGCGTCCTTCATGGTTACAAGGGTTAGTACATACTGATTATTTTCCATAACCGGACAGCTTTTATATACATCCTCCATAGTAAACTCCTCCTTCCAGATTAATATATCAAAACGTCTATGACACCTGTATGTCATAGTGATTTTTCTTGCCCGTACTAATCCATATCCGTTACTAACTATTATAAATGATGCAAATTTTCGTGTCCATTCCAATCACCTTACCAAATTCAGTTAAGAGTCTTTTAGAAACGATTTAGAAACTATTAATAACCATGTACTAAAATAGTCTTATCATTAAAATAAGAATAAAGGAGGAAGTTTATTGAAGTTTAGACATGAATGGAAACATGAAATATCTTATAGTGACATGATAGCAATCCGCCAACGTCTCCTTGCGGTTGCAACATTAGATTCCCATGCGATCAATGGAACCTATAAAATCCGCAGCCTGTATTTTGATGATTTTCAGGATCAGGCATTGCGGGATAAGATTGATGGCATAAGCAGACGGGAAAAATTCCGTATCCGCTACTACAATGACAATCTGGACTTCATTTACCTTGAAAAGAAAAGTAAGGTCGGAGGACTCGGAAACAAACAAAGCGTTTCTCTTTCCAGGCAGGAGGCACAGGATGTGGTGGATGGGCAGATTGAGTGGATGAAAGCCAGGGAGGAACCTTTAATCCAGGAATTATATTTTAAAATGACCACCTGTGGGCTGAGGCCAAAAACAATTGTAGATTACATCAGAGAGCCCTTTATCTTTAAGCCGGGAAATGTACGGGTTACTCTGGACTACGATATTCGTACCGGCCTTCACTCCATTGATTTTCTCAATCCCCACTGTCCCATGATTCCAGCAGGGGATAGCGGGATCGTAATGGAGGTAAAATGGGATGAGTTTCTCCCTTCCATCATACGCGATACCGTTCAGCTTACCGGTCGGAGGGTTTCTGCATTTTCTAAATACGCAGTCTGCCGTTTATACGGCTAATTATAATGAAAAGGGGTATATGTATGAATTTTAGTGATGTTTTTAAATCAAGCTTTGTGGACAAGGTAACGAGTATTAGCTTATTGGATATGCTAGTGGCATTGCTGCTATCCTTTTGCATTGGATTATTTATCTGCTACATATACAAATTGACCTACAACGGAGTTCTGTTCTCTTCCAGCTTTGCAGTCACCTTAATGGCCTTAACTATGATTACAACCATTGTAATCCTGGCTGTGACCTCTAATGTAGTGCTTTCACTGGGAATGGTAGGTGCACTCTCAATCGTAAGATTTCGAACGGCGATCAAGGAACCACTTGATATTGCCTTCTTATTCTGGTCCATTGCAGTAGGCATTATCCTGGCTGCCGGTTTGATACCTTTAGCTGTGATTGGAAGCATTGTTATCGGCTCCGTACTTCTTATTTTTGTAAATAAGAAAATTTATACCAACCCATATATTGTAGTACTCCAATGCGACGGCTACCATGTAGAAGCAAAGGCCAAGGAATACCTTAATACAAAAACATTGAAATGCGTTGTTAAAAGTAAGACCGTAAGAAAAGGAGCCATTGAAGTTAATTTAGAGGTTCGTTTAAAGGATAATAATACGGATTTTGTCAATGAATTATCGGAAATAGAAGGGGTACATAGCGCTGTGTTAGTAAGCTACAATGGAGATTATATGGGATAGGAGGAACAGAATGTCTACAAACAAGCATTTAGGGAAACTATCCCTTACCTTCCTAATTCTGGCCCTTCTTATTACAGGCGCATTGTATAACGGTGATAAACTGGGACTGAAATCTCAGGATAAATCCATGGAATATGAAAAGCGCCTGTTTGACGATTCCCGCGTTCACACCATTAACATTGTGATGGACGATTGGGATAAGTTTATCGCTTCTGCTAAGGATAAAAAATATTCCGCCTGTACCATTATCATTGATGGAGAAACGTTTACTAACGTGGGAATCCGCGCCAAAGGCTCATCCTCTCTGACCGATGCAGCAGACGCTGGCAGTACCAGATATAGCTTTAAGGTTGAATTTGACCATTATGAAAAGGCAATCAACTATCATGGACTTGATAAAATATCATTAAATAACATGATTCATGACAGTACTTATATGATGGATTACTTAGCCTATCAGATGATGGGAGACTTCGGTGTCAGCAGTCCCTTAAGCAGTTATACCAACATCCTGGTAAACGGTGAAAAATGGGGTTTTTATCTGGCGGTTGAGGGCTTGGAAGAATCCTTTTTGAAACGAAATTATGGTATTAACTACGGTAATTTATATAAACCTGAGGGCAAAGAAGAAGAGGCCGATGGGAAAGAGGAAGAGCTCCAGCCAGATGACCAGGAAGAGAGATTCACTCCAGATGTGAATCTGCAATATATCAATGACGATCCAAAGAGCTA
This sequence comes from Lacrimispora xylanolytica, assembly GCF_026723765.1. Classification (NCBI taxonomy): domain Bacteria; kingdom Bacillati; phylum Bacillota; class Clostridia; order Lachnospirales; family Lachnospiraceae; genus Lacrimispora; species Lacrimispora xylanolytica. The sequence goes on along the minus strand of NZ_CP113524.1, from coordinate 479,561 downwards.
TTCCATCTTCTTTGATCATGCCAAAACAAAGATATCTTCCAAGGATAAGAAGCGTTTTATCTCAGCCATCAGAGAGCTGAACTTGGGGAATCATTTTAATAAGGTATTGGATACAGAAAAGGTAATACGTTATTTTGTTGTTCACAACTTCGTGGTAAATGGGGACAGCTACACCGGCGAAGATGCCCACAATTATTATCTCTACGAGAAAGATGGCCGATTATCCATGATCCCATGGGACTACAATATGTCCTTTGGTACATTTTCTCACGAAGACTCCACCCTGGCGGTTAATGTGCCAATCAACGAAGCCTTAAAAGACCGCCCCATGCAAAGCTGGATCATGAAAGATAGTAAGTATCAAAAAATGTATCAGGACTATTACAGGAAATTTCTTGATTCTTCTGATATTGCCAAACGAATCCAACAAACCGCATTGCTCATCTCCCCTCATGTTGAGAAAGACCCAAGTAAATTCTGCACCTATGAAGAATATCAAAAGGCCGTCAATACATTAAACCGCTTCTGTCAATTACGGACAGAAAGCATCAGGGGACAGTTAAACGGAACTATACCTTCAACCATCAGCGATCAGGCTGCGAACAAAGCAGCTTTGATTGATGCATCAGACATTCATATCAATGATATGAAAAATAAGAAATTAATGAACTAATTATGGCGTAACAATAATTTTATTCTCCATGGAAATATGATAAAATGCATGTAACAAAGAGTTAAGAAGAGGGCTGAAATGAAAAAAGCTACGATTATAATTATTGAAGATGATGCTGATATCCGTGAGGGAATTCGGATTTTATTGGAAAGCGAGCATTATAAAGTTTTTGAGGCAGAGAATGGGGAAACAGGTATTTCATTGTTAAATGAATACGTTGACCTTGTAATACTGGATGTCATGATGCCTGGAATGTCTGGAATCAGGACTTGCGAAGAAATCAGGAAATTTTCTTTCGTGCCAATCATATTCCTGACTGCAAAATCAAGCGATTCCGACAAGCTCATCGGACTTATGGCTGGCGGCGATGATTATCTGGCAAAGCCCTTTTCTTACTCTGAGCTTCTTGGCAGAGTAAAAGCACAAATCAGACGTTATCAAATTTATCGGGGAAAGGAAAAAAACGGACTGGACCTACCGGAACATAAACTCCTGGAAATTGGCAATATCCGTATAAACAAAGATTTTAATGAAGTTTGGGTGGACGACAAAGAGGTAGAATTATCAGAATTGGAATACAGGATTCTTCTATTAATGATGCAGCATCCAAGAAAAGTATTTTCTGCACAAAATATATATGAAAGTGTCTGGAAAGAACCGTATTTTCATTCCTCTAATGGAACTGTTATGGTTCATATCAGTAAATTAAGAGTTAAGATTGAGAAGGTCCATGATAGTCCAACGCATATTAAAACCATATGGGGAAAGGGATATCGATTTGAATAGAGGTATGAAACGTTTAAAAACAGAGTCTCTTCTGGTACTGGTTTTTGCAGGCTTTCTTGCCACTGTATTTTACCTGATGCTAAATTCAGCAGGAAACACGCTGTTAGATGAGTACTTTCAAAACTCTTCTTACATCTCACGCTCCAATGAAAAATGCTTAAACAAGTTTGAAAGCTTTGTAAAACAAGAAAGCATCAAACTTACCGATACCGAAAAGATAAAGTCTTGGCTTCAAAAACAAAAAATGGGCTATGTGGCACTCGCCATAAGTCAGCATGAGAAAATATTATTTGACTCCCTAAACGACCAGTCCGAGGAGGAGGTGGCAAGCTTCTACCGCACCGGTGCCAGCAGAAACATTTCATTCTCCGGAGAATCTGCTACGGTATATTTATCTGGATATTTTGATTATCAGTATTATGTAAAAACTACAGTTGTCGAAGCAATTCTCTCCATACTTCTGTTTCTTGGTATCTTTGTAAAATTTGTTCAGAAAAAAATCGATTATATTATTCAACTGGAAAAAGAAATTAAAATACTGGAAACAGGCTGCCTGGACTATGAAATTACCATAAAGGGCAGTGATGAGCTGGCATCCCTAGCCCAAGGACTGAATGAAATGCGCATCTCTTTATTGGAAAACATGCAAAAAGAAGAGGCTGCCGCACAGGCAAATAACAATTTGGTCGTAAGCGTCTCCCATGACCTGAGAACTCCCCTGACAGCTTTACTTTTATATTTGGATGTTCTGCAAAAAAGTTCATTTTCCAATCGGGAACAATACATAAGCTATCTGGAAAAAGCCCGTACAAAAGCCACCCAGATCAAACGAATGTCAGATCAGCTCTTTCAACGCTTTTTATTGTCAGAGGAAGAAAAACTGCCCCCTGATCCAGTTCAAAAGGCACGTTTTTTTTTCGAGGACATGTTATCCGATATGTCATGCTATCTGACACAGCATGATTTTAATGTGGAAACAAAGATACAGTGGCCGAATGCCAATGTTTCCCTAATGTTCGATTATGTGAATCGAATACTGGATAACGTGAGTTCAAACATCATCAAGTATGCTGATGCACAAAAAACAGTCACCATCAGCCTTCTCCATCAAGAAGGCTGGCTGGTGCTGCAGTTCTCCAATGAGATTGTAAACAAAGAAAAAGGAATGGACAGCACAGGCGTTGGCGTTCAGAATATCTGTACTATGATGGAGGAAATGGGCTGTAAATGCCTGGTAAACAAAAACAATCAAAATTATGTACTGGAACTATGGTTTCAGACTGTATAGGCTAGAGTCTTACGTCCCGATTACAATCCTTAGAATAAATATAAGCAAACATATCTTCCCGTCCTACTCCATATGCCCCCTGGGGACAATAGGCGCCCATGAACAGGTAGTCTCCCTTTTTAACAGGAATCCAATCATTGTCAAGGACGTACATGCCTTCCCCAGAGTAGATGTAGGCTCCATGCTCCTGGATATGAGTCTCAATGTATCCGTGACAGGCTCCTGGCTTAAATGCAAGGATATGAAAGTTCATGTCAAAGCCTAAGTTGGTTGCCGAAGGAAGAAAATCCTTTACCAGCACATCCTCCATGCCTTCATAAGGAACCCAGTCCACATCATTGATATTTCCGATTACCGTATGGGCCTCATACCCCTCGATTTTCTGATACAGCCGTTTATAAAGGAAGCATCTGGCCGCCCTGTCTCCTGTATTTTCAAAATGCAACCTGGTTCCCTCCGGACAGTAGATATAGCCACCGCCTGTAACCACAGCTTCCTCTTTCTCATTCCATACCTTGACCGTTCCCTCAAATACATAGAAAAAGATTTCTTCCCCGGAAACCCCAAATCCCTGTCTGTTTCCACCACCAGGCGCTGCATTTACTAAATAATCCACAAAGGAGGCCCCAAGAAGTGGAGAAGCAAGAATGGTAATCTCGCATTGTGTAAAGCCTGGAATGGTATTTTTCACAAGTCCGTCTGGTTCGAGGACTGCATAATTGCCTTTTTTGATGACAGAGCGAGTGGTTAATATATCCTTCCGGTATCCTGTATTTCCATTTAAGTAGCTCATGATATCCCTCCTAAGATTGTTTTGTATGCGCCTTTATTTACATGAAATCATAGCATATGAGGGAGAAATTGCAATAGAAAAATCCGGATTGGAACACGCTTGTTCCAACCCGGACCTTTATTTCTTATCTTTATCGTCTAATCATTTTATCTTACTTTAACTCAGCCACAAAGGTAGTAACACTTCTTGCAGGAAGCTGGGCAGTAAAGGAACCGCCGGATACCTGATAGCCGGAACCGTAAGAAAGATTTCTGCTTCCGTCTGTCATCCAGGACGCAATGGAACCTACATTCCCGTTCTGAATGGTGAATTTCTGGCTGACCGCAGAGGTATTCTTATTGATTGCTACGATAACGGCTTTTCCACCGCCCTTATAAGCAGATACATAAAGGTTGCTGCCTGGGCTCTTAGTGGCATCTACTCTCACGTAGCCTGGTCTGACGAATTTGGAGAAATGGGCCATGTTATAGCCTCGTTTACTAATGGTTCCGTCTTCCTTCATAGGACCATAGTTTCTGCGGATATACCACCAGACATAGGTCTGGAATTCTGCTTCTACCATGGCATTGTGCATATGAACGGAAACCTCCAGGGCCTCCGGCCATGAATCGGCTGAATTAGCGTTGCTATTTGGATAATACACTTCTGTCATCCAAAGCTCCTTTCCAGCTCCCTTTTGCTTAAACAGGGAATAAGGGAAATTGCTGACTGGAGTACCATACAGATGGGCTCCAAGGATATCCATGTTGGCAAGTGCTGCGGAATCGTTTAAAATAGGGTCTGACATATTTTTTACGTAAGAAAATGATTCTGGTGCAATGACCTTGCAGTTGATGCTTCCTGCATAATTCTTCATGAAATTAAGCATTTCAGCTGGTGTCCACCAGGTCCATTCCTGAGCATAATCCGGCTCATTCTGAACAGAAATGGCATACAGATTAACTCCGTTGTTCTTCATATAAGTTACAAAGTCATTTAAATGCTGAGCATAGGCACCGTACATATTGGAGCGAAGCCGCTTCTGATTGGCTACGCCGTTTCTGGTAAAGGTCTCTATCATATTACTAGGCGGATTCCATGGGGAAGCAAATACAATGGCGCCTTTCTCAATCGCCTTCTTTGCGGTTGCCACTTCTCTGCTCCAGTTGTTCTTATTCTCATCAATAAAGATTCTTAAAACGGAAAATCCAAGCTGATTATTGCCATTACCAAAGGCAGTCTCTCTCTGTGCTGCGGTTAAATCTCCGATCCAGGCCACGTGGTTCATACCGCCAAAGCCGCGGATGAGCTGTTTTTGTGCGGATAGATTGATATAGGCATCACTTGACGCTGCTGCCAGGCTTGTTCTTAACATATCCTCTTTTAAGTTTTCTTCCCCGATTCTATCTACATTCTGTCCATCTAAAATTTTCTGATCCATTTATATTTCCTCCATTTTTTATAATTTTATTTTTTGCCTAAGCTATCAAAACGGAACCAGCTGACATCTACATAACCGCCGGAAGAGGCTGTTGTGAAATTGTAGATACCAAACTTATCTCCCTGGAAAAAGCCAAGGTCAAAGGGCATGTTAAGCTGGCCCCCGAGCTGAGTAAAGTTCACATTGTTGGTGCTGTAAGAAAAGGTCGCTTTGTCTGTAAGCAGGTTGGCATTTGCCCTCAAATAAATGATATTACTTTGCACCACTGGCCCACTCGTAATAGTGCCCTGTCCGTCTTCTTTTGCATTAATATTGGCTACGATCCGCTTCACTCCCCCGGATTTTACAACGCCAATGGAACCGTAAGGGATATTAAGGAGACAAAGTCCTGCCTGATCTCCATCCTTCATATTGGCTGTATCAAGCTCAATGGTTCCCTGGCAGTCAGGTCCCTGGACCCGCTGGGTAAGGGTGTTGCTTGCCCTCCATAAATTCTTAGCCGTCTTTGCACGAAGCCTTAAATAACCAGAGCGTTCGCTTAAGGACCATTTGCTGTTATCCGGGTAATGATTCCACTGCCACTGTACGCCCAGTGTATTGGATTGGAATTCATCACTGGTGGGAATGGATACGGCTGGATAAGAAGCGCCTACATTTGGTTTTTTATAGGTAATTGGCACGCTGCCGATTGGATAGCTCTTTCCTCCTATGGTTACATTTTTTACGGTTGACGGAACGCCAAGGACTGGCCAGTCATTCTGCCACTGCATGGGAACTAAAATATCTCTCCGGCCAACGCCGTTGCAATCCTGGAACACGTAGAACCACCACTCACCTGTAGGGGTATCAATAGGGCCGCCCTGATGGATCTGGCTTCCTCCTGGGATTCTTGGTCCATCTAAAAGGATTCTCATCTCATAGGGTCCATAAATATTTCTGGAGCGCAGGCAATAGGTGTAGGATTCAGGTGGTGTGGAATTACGGAAGATATAATAAAACCCGTTCTTCTTAATCACATGGGTTCCCTCCACCAGATACTTTCCGGTGATCCCTTCAATCCGGGTACTGACCGTACTGCTTACCACGGACTTATAATCACCGCTCAGCTTGCTGATTCTTACATCGTTTGCTTCTGAAATAATGTAGCCCGTTCCGTCATCATCAAGAAACAGTGCCGGATCATGAAAGCCCCGGTCAAAGACTTTTTTGGTATAAGGACCGGCTGGATTGGTAGCAGTACACAGGATAAATCTGCCCTGTGCCTGATAGATGCCCACATAAAATACACCGTTACGATAAGCGATGGTAGGCGCCCAGCAACCATGACCATAGTCCTCAAAGTTATCTGTTAAATTGTAGGATTTCCCGGTTCCGTTTAAATCCTGGGTCACGTATCCAATGATTTCCCAGTTCACAAGATCCTTGGAGTGCATGATAGGAATCGATGGAAAGGATACAAAGGTAGAACTGACCATATAAAAATCATTTCCCACCCGTACCGCTGCGATGTCAGGATAATCTGCGTTTAAAATTGGATTGGTATACGTACCGTCACCATTATCTGACTGCCATGCTAATTTCACTTCTGCTTCATTAATTTGATTGCTCATAGGTAAACCCCCTTCTACAAAAAAGACCTTTCTGTCTTTTTGGACGGTTACAGACGGCAGCTGGTTATATACTCTATTTCAGCCGCACGCTGTAACCAAAACTCAATTCTATTTCACACTGCTTTACGAGAATTTCCAGTAGTCGAACTTAAATAAGTCTCCGCTTCCATTTCCCGTAAATACAAAGAATAATTTATGCACACCAGTGGCACCGCTTATGGAAGTTTCTACCTCTCTCCAGTTTTGTGCACCGCCTGTGTTCGGCACCGTAAGGGTTCCTACAAGGGTGCCGCTTGTGCTGTCAAGGCGTACTTCAATCTTGCCGCCGGAAGTGGAGGCCACATTGGCCTTAAAGCTTCTTGCTCCCTGGGAGCCAAAATCAACGTTTCCTAATCCAATCCAGTCCCCGTTATTAATTCCGGTTACGTTCTGGTTGTAGGAAGGACCGCCAGATGCATAGCATCGTTCAGTTAAAATTCCTCCGTTCCAGCCAATGGTCTCTGCTTCCACCCTCTGATATGGGTTTAAGTTGGAAAGCTGTGCCACGCCAGCATAATCGGCTGCTACCTCACGAATGCTTCCATCGCTGTTATGAATCAGCTTGTTAATGTGAGGGGAACGGTATCCTTTTCCAGAGCCGTATAAGGCCTGGCTCACAGTCTGTGCATGGTAAACCACATACCATTGGTTCTTAAACTGGAATACGCAGTGGTGGTTATTGCCTCCTGACCGGAAGAATACGCCCGGATTTTTCAGGAAATGGCCTGCGTAGGTAAATGGTCCCATTGGGCTTTTGCTGGTCATATATCCGATTTCACCTGCAGGCTTGTCTGACGGGTGAGTGCCGGAGAAGTTGATACAGTAGGAGTAGTAGTAAACCCCGTTATACTTATGCATTCCCGAATCTTCAAACATAAAGGGTGCATCAATGGTAGAGGCACTTCCCACAACGCTGATCATATCACCGCCTAAACGAAGCACTCTGGCCGTTTTGGGATTTGCCTGCTGTGCCTGTGTTGGCCTTGGATCTCCAGGAATTCCGCCGCCGCAGTATAAGTATCCGGTTCCATCGTTGTCAATGAATACCGCAGGATCAAACAGCCATACAACTCCAGGCATACCAGGTGTGTTGGTTGTTACCAGAGCTCTGCCTAAAGGATCGCTCCACGGTCCGATGGGGCTGTCTGCAGTGAGTACACCAATTCCAGCGCCTCCGTTTGCAAAGTAAAGGAAGAACTTATCCTTACCGTTGATATTTTTTACTGCCGCCGCAGGTGCCCAGGAATTACCTGCCCATTTCGCTATACCTTGTCCCCCATTTAAGCCGTTTGCCCCAGCTACAGGAATTGCTCCATGATCGGTCCAGTTTACCATGTCCTCAGAAGATATGACAAAAATACTCTTTAAATTTGCAAAGCTATTGTCCTTAATCGTACCATTGCTGTTGTACTCATAATTGTCGCTGGACATGTAGATGTAAACCCTGCCGTTGTAAGTCAGTGCATAGGGATCAGCTCCCAAATGATGGTCAATGAGTGGGTTAGAATTCCCCACTGATTTTGCAATTGTTGATTTTGCAGCAAGCATAGCTTTTTCATTACCCATAAAATAATTACCTCCTGTTTTTTCTTCTCCATTTGATTTTTTTCATTTTTTTGTTCACCGGAAACGTGTTATTTTTCATCGCTTCTTTTGGTGATAGGCGGCATTTTGGTTCTCCCTGCCGGCTCGAAAGAGAACCTATACTTTTATATGCCATTGTTTTAGCTTCGGTTACCTTTTACTTTTTAGATTTGCAAGTCTATACTATATAAAGATAATTAAGAGAGATTTGTAAACGGGAAAATAAAATAATTTAAATCTATTTTAAGAACCGTAGAATCTCTCTTAAATGCTATTTCAGACTCTAGTATTAATCATAGGCGTTTCCATTTATATTACAAGATTCTTTAATATAGAAGTAATCCGGTCAAACTTTAGAATCTTGATGGGAAACACATTTTAGTTTACAATTTGGAAAAAATCTTCTTTGTATTGAATGAGTTTGCAAATTCAATAAAATATAAAAGGAGATACGATTATGGCAGATTATGATAACTCAAGGTATACATATGCCCAGGTACTGGCAGGTACCGGCTATTACATGAAGGATGATAAGCTTCGATACAGCGCAGGTGTTAAGACCATGCAGACAAAATTAAATACTGCTGGTTACGATAGCGGTACTCCTGATGGAAAATTCGGTGGCGGTACCGATACAGCAGTAAAAAGCTTTCAACGAGCTAAAAGTTTAACCGTAGATGGAAAGGCAGGAAAGGCCACCCTAACCGAACTTGATAAGACAGCAAGCGGTGGAGGAAATGCAAGTGCAGAAGCAAAGAATTTAAAGAAAAAATTCGGATCTATCATTTCTTCTTTTGCCTCCAAAAATTCCATTGGCGAGGATGTATTGGGCGGTTTTATTCTTACGGAATCCTCAGGATCTGGTTTTGTAGATGGAGCACTGAAAATACGGTTTGAAAATCATATTTTCTTAAAAGCAGTTCCCAGTGCTTCCACTACCTTTAAGGTTGAGGATAAAGTTCATTACTATAAAAAGAATGGTAAGTGGTACAAGACACATACCGGTAAGCAGACCAGCGAGTATGAGGCATTTAACCTTGCTAAAAATATAAGTGAAAATTATGCATATTATTCCATCAGCATGGGACTTCCTCAGATTATGGGCTTCAATCATAAAGTTACAGGCTATGATACACCAAAGGCTATGTTTACTGGATTTAGCAAAAGTGAAGACAAACAGATGGAAGGCTTTTGCACCTTTATTGTAAATTACAGCAGTGGAAGTCTATTAAAAGCCTGCCAGTCACGTGATTTCACAAAAATGGGACAGATCTACAATGGGGATGGAAGCACTTACGGACCTAAGTTAAAGGCTAACGCAGCTGATTATGCAAAGGCATAACCTGGCTAAGGCAGACCGCGAGGGATTTAAAGACTTAGGTGCTATCTGACTCTGTTAAAATTAAGCACACAAAAACACGCCTTCTCTTCAAGGCGTGTTTTTGTGTGCTTCCAATATTAATAAATTCCAATCGCAGATTCTCTATGCGATACAGTTACTTATTTTTCAGATATTCATAAACATTGTTAATTGTTAAGTTGTTTTCCTCCATATGGTCAGTGATATCCTGCATCAGATCTTTAGCAAGAATAAATTTCTTTCCATCTGCCAGAAAAATTCTAACCCTTGGACGAGGTTCCATGCCCTGAGGCCCCGCACCTGTAATGTAGTTTATAATAACAATTACATCCTTTAGATTGTCATGATTCACGTCACGAAATCCCACGGACGCTACGCTGTCAAAAAGGCCTCCAAATTCATCGGTTTTGTTATTTTCTCCTAAAAACGGAAACTCATATACTACCTTTTTATCCTTCATCAAATAAAAGGTGACATCTTCAAAATCAGCACCTGGATCTGGCCCATACGTTACAAAAGTGACATTTCCCCAGTCATTTAAGTCCACCGGGAAGGTTTGATCTTTAACGATACGATCTTCAGCCAAAGTTACATTTAGAACAGCTTCTGAAGAATCTTTAGATTCTTTTTGAGTTTCACTTTCCTCATTCTGCTGAGTCGTGGACTCTATCTTGATTGAACCCTGACTTGAACTTTTTGCTGCCTCTGTGACTGCTTCCGATTGTGCTTTCTGACAACCTGAGATCAGACACAAGCTTACTACTGCTGTTACCAATAAAACTGCTTTCCTTTTCATTCTGTTGCCCCCTAAAACATATTTGTTATATATCTTATTCATTATATCATATCTTTTTTGTCTTGTGTTTACAGACTTATATAAGAATCAGGCGGGCTATGAACATCGGACTCTACGAAGCGTTTATTGTCAGCACTTTTGGGGGGCATTATAATTGGAACGAAGCCATTCGATTCTACGTAATGCTTATGAGGAGATAAAAGCAATGGAAAATAACAAATTTACCCCTTTGGATTTACAATCCTGGTCAAGAGGCCAGATGTTTTATTATTTTACCCAGATGACGCTTACCGGGTTTTCACTGACAGCTACTTTAGATATCACGATTATGAAAAAAGCATTGGAAGAGCGTCAGTTCAAATTCTTTCCTGCCTTTGTATGGGCAGTAACCACAATATTAAATCAGCACATGGAATTTAAGATTGCAATTAAAGAAGAGATGCTTGGCTACTGGGATACTCTTACCCCTCTGTATCCAACCTTTCATGAAGATAATAAAACCATTTCTCAGATATGGACACCTTATTCCAACGTATTTAAAGATTTTTATTCCGGATACCTGGACAATGAAAAAGAGTACGGCAATCATCGTGGAGTACTGGCTCAGCCGGTTTCATCTCTTCCAGCGAACTGCTATTCCGTGTCTTGTCTGCCATGGATCGATTTTCAACATTTTTCCCTCCACAGCTATGAAAACAAGCCATATTATTTCCCAACCATTGAAGGAGGTAAATTTACCGCCAATGGAGACAAAGTTTCTATGCCGATTTCCATATCGGTACATCATGCCACAACAGATGGCTGGCATGTAAAATGCTTTTTAGAGGAGCTGCAGGCTTTGATGAATGAGCCTCTAACATGGTTGGATTGATTGGTTTAATGAATGATTAATCCTTTTGCCATCTTAAGCCTGCTGTCTGTACTGATATCTCTCCCTTTTCTCTGTAAATCTTCCGTACTGAACAGCCTTCTGCCTGCATCCGTGCAGGCAGCTTAGGCAAAAGGTACAGTCTTCTTTCCATACAGGCTTTCCATCTACCATTTTAATGGTATTGCAGGGGCAGTTCCGTTCGCATTGTCTGCATCCGTTGCATGACTGAGTCACGAAGAATTTTTTCGTGTGATCAGTCCTTCGATAAGCGTATCCCGTAAGTGGAGATACAAACGCCAGACTTCCTTTATTTATCTTCTGGATATGTTCTTTCTTTACAATCAAAGATAAGACGTTTTCAATCTCAGCTTCGGCATTCTTTAAAAGACTAATTTGCTTTTCTCTGCTTACGATGTCATATCCAACCACGTAATTATCTACCATCTTGACGCCAAACGCTGCATCCAGCTTTAACTGTTTTTCTTCCAACATATTTTTAAGCCGGTCCATGATACCTCCTGCGGAGAAACCATAGGAAGCGATGGCATATACATATTGACCCCTATAACCAGATAGACGAAGGTGTTTTATAAAGCGTTCCACCATCGTAGGAAGCGTGTACCAATAAACAGGAAATACAAATCCAATGGACTCCTGCTCCCCAATTTCATAGGTTATGTCCTCCTTTAACCTGGATTTACTCATGAAAACCAGGCTGTCCCCTGTTTCTTTTGACACTTTCTCCGCTATATGTTTAGAATTACCTGTCCCACTAAAATAAAATATCATCCTAATTTTCCTTCCTGCCACCCTTTATGCATGTGATTAGGCTCTTAATATGAAAAGATTTTTTTATTTTCAAAGCCACCTCCCGGCCTATCATCAAGCCGCCTATCCAGAAAAAGATTTCGCTGACCACCATCATAGTTCCAGTGACCGCTGCTTTTAATGCAGGCGAACATGGAAGGCAAAGATTAAATGGCATGATGAAATATAGAACAAAGGACATAATAATTAAACTGATAGCGATTTTATCTCTCTTTTTCTTAATTAATTTCCTTAGATCCAACGGCTCTCTCCTCCAGCTTTTTCACTAACTTTGATATCATGCGGTCCATAACTTCCAGTTCCTTTTCATCTTCTGCTATCTCTTCCATGGTATCTGATACCCATTGATAAACAGCCTGATCTCCCTGTAAAATGCTTTTTCCCTTTTTCGAAAGCTCAACATAAAAGACTCTCTTGTCTTCTTCCGACTGCATTTTCTTAATTAAATCCAGATTCAAAAGCTTTCTGATGATGACAGAAACTGCAGGCTTTGTTAATGACAAAGCTTCTGCAATCTGGGTAAGGTTGGGCATTTGAAGGGAATGAATCACCATTAAATAATAATAGTCGTTATTGGAAAACTTATTGATTTCATCTTCCTTCATTACTGTATTTAGATTCCGGATACATTCCTGCCATAACATATTTACTAAAGCAGATAGCTTTTCTTGCATTCTCTTCTCCAATCACCGGTATATTAATTAGAATAATTTAATTAAATTTATTTAACTAAATTACCATAAGAAAAACGTGCTGTCAATAGCACGTTTTCTATCATCTCTTTTCTTAATCAGTACTCAGCCTGGAATACACTTCCAGATCAACAACGCCAATGCCCTTCCAGTATTGCGCTTGTCTTAAAACTCCTTCTTTCCTGAATTGGCTTTTTAACAAGACCCTCTTTGATTTTTCATTGGCTGGCATTACAAAGGCCTGAATCCGGTTGATTCCTATGGTGTGGAACAAATAGTCCGCCATGGCATTTACTGCCTGGGTTGCAATGCCTTTCCCCCAGTAAGCTTCATTTAAACGATACCCCACGGTAATCATATTGACCTTCTCATCATAATCAAACATTTCTGCCACTCCAACGATCCTTTCAGGTGCTTCCCTAAGGCAGATTCCTAAAAATATCACTTTTTTCTTCCCAAAATCCCGTTGAAAATGGCCGATCATATTCAGAACCGTTGCTTTGTTCTTTTTTACATCTCCTGGAATATAAGTAAATACATTTTCATTGTTATAGATTTCAAACAACCCATCTAAATCCGGTTCTTCGATTTTACGAAGTACCACCCCATCTAAAACGATATGGGGAAACTTCTCATAAGGATTTCCCATTTTACCTCTCCCTGTCAAATCTTTTGTTTCATACAAGGCATATGAAAATCAAGAATTAACTCATCTGCCCCTTGTTCTAACCGCTCACAAAACCGGCTGACCGTATAAAACTCCAACCAGTAGAAATCGTCATACAGAAGGCTGTATCCATTTTTCTGTACCATACTGGCAATGAGAATATATGCGTTATTAATGATTTCATCCAGACTCTTTGCAGCAATTTGTGCTTTTGCAATGGTCCCGCCCTTTATGATTTTTCCCATCATACCTTTGGGAATGGGTGTCCCCACTTTAAAATACTTCCCAACGATATACGTCTTTCCAAGCCCGGTATCGTCTGCAAAATCAGTCATATACCCAAGCCCAATACAGTCCTCCATGCCAATATAGTTATCCCTTAACTCATGAAGGACCTTATCAAAGCCCTGCTCCCAGAAAATCCCCCACAGCTCTTTCGTAGTCACCTTATAATCCCTGCTGCTGATTCCAATGAGGAGCACATCTTCGGTTTCTTCATATTCCAGTCTTTTAATATCCGCCATCACTCGTTTTCCCTCCAGAACGTAATACGTATCACGATTGGTCATGGAGAGAGGAAATGTAGCATGCTTCAAATAAATCTCCCGGGTAATGCAGGCAGGCGGTACTGTAAACTGCTCTTTAAATGCCCTTGTAAAGGCAGAACTGTTTTCATACCCCCACTCCATTGCCACCTGGGTTATGCTTTCTTCTTTTCTTAGAAGCATCTCCGCTGATAATGTTAATCTCCGCCTGCGTACATATGACGAGAGTGAAATATTGCAGATATACGTAAAAATCCGCTGATAAAGCCCAATGGGAATTCCTGTGAGCTTTGCTATTTTACTGTAATCCACATTTTTGATATCCTCTTCCAACAGATCAATGACTTTTTGAGTCTGATTGAGTACTTCCATTGGTTTCCCCCCTCCCAGATGATTATGTCACAGGCGCTTAAAAATTACTTTCCTTTCTTTGTACAACTTCTGCACAAGGAAGGGTTTCGTTTCCCTCTAGTCCCCTAAGAGATAATTATTTTCTTCATTGGCCAGTTCTAAGGTCCTGACCTCACAGGTCTTATAGCCCAATGCCATAAATGGATCTGATTCAGCGATCTTTTTAGCTTCCTCCAGATCTTCTGCAGTAAATACCACCATGCCTCCCGGATAATCGGTAAATGGTCCGCAAAGGACAAGTTTTCCCTGTCTCTTTAATTCCTTTAAATGCTCCACATGCCCTTTTACGACCTCCTCATTGAGAGGCTTTTGATTCTTCATTAAGTAAACATACACCATAATGTAAACTCCTTTTCCGCTACATTTTTTTACCAATGGTTTTCTCAGAAATGAATAGCAAATATTTTTTCAATCATACCACATGTTACATTATCTTTAACACAACTTTTTCTATGGAATGATAAATTCAGACCATTTTCCAGGATGACAAGCAACTGGCCTAAGGCCTATTATGGCAGCAATTATCAAAGACTGACCCAGGTTAAGGCAAAATACGACCCGGAGAATATCTTTCGCTATCCCCAAAGCATACCTCCAGCCTGCTTATAGGAAAAAAATTAGCTTTAACGAAAACGGACAGGTGACCGAATGATTGGTCTGCCTGCCCGTTCTATCAAATGATTGTTTTAAACTGTATTCCTACTGTAGCTTATCAGGAACTTGTACCAGTATCATTCCGCCTTTTTTACGGAAGCCAGTTTCCCAAAGCTCTTTAAAATTAAGCCAGCGATATCCGCCATAGGTTGCTATTTTTACATAGAACTCATCTTCCAGTTCTTCATATCCTACAAGCATGAACCAGTGCCATACCAGATCCTTAAAATTCACGTTCTTATGGCGAAGCAGCAAATATGGGATTGGCATTCCCTGGTCGATTTGATGTTTCGCTTCCATAACAGCCTGTTTCACAGAAGTATCTCCATGACAGCCTGAAAGCTTCATCTCCTCTTCACCTGCTTCTTTTAAGTATTTTTGAAACCCGTTGATAAATATTTCCAGAGTATCAATTCCATGCATCCGTGGCCTTAAATAAGGCTTCATCTTCATGGAAAAGCTTATATAGTCTTCTTTTTCAAGCTTATGAACATCATAGGGGTACAGGTGGTTCTTGCTTCCATGAAGGGCTTCGCTGATGCAGACATCACAGGCGGCCGCTGCTCCGCAGCCTCCAAGATGCATCATGGGATCACGAAACCAATCCTGGTTACCGCCAAAGGCATTTTCTATTCTAAAATAGGGTAATTCTTTTTTCATAGTTCTCCTCTTTTCTTTACGGCAATACATAAAATTTAAGCGATGAATATAAGAGACTGAAAAACAGCCTATAGCATTTTAATAAAAGGTTCCATGATAGAAAATCATCATAAAGACCTTGTACCACTTATGTTCATTGTATTTATTATACTATGAGGCATGTCAACGTTAAGTGTTACGAAAGCTTATTGTATCTGCATTATACACTATAGCAATCATAAAATACAATTGAGCAATTATAATATTTCTATGAAATAAAATATAACTGTTAGCAAAACAGGGAATCCTTTCCTGCGTACCCATACGCACCTGTCTGTATCTAAGGCTCCAATAAAACAGCAATGGCAGGATGATAACTTTCGTTAAAATCCTGCCATTACTAAAAAACATCTTAATAAGAACTATGATAAGAATAATAAATTACATCCCAGGAATAAGTTGAACACCGTTTCCCTGATTTAAGGTGCGGTAATCTGCCACTGCTGATTGTAACCGTTGTTGCTGGTCCACTGAATTACATTTCCACCATCGGCTGTGGAGCCTTTTTCAACATCAAGCATCTTGCCGCTGTTTACATTCACCACCTGATAATAGCCGTTTCCAAGGTCTACCAGGTTCCATCTCTGGTTGGTCTGTCCCTTGTCTGTCCACTGGATGACATCGGCGCCGTCCTCTAAGGAGCTTTTGTAGACATCAAGAGCTTTTCCGCTGTTGGCATTGATAATCTTATATCCATTGCCAGTATCGGTAAGCACCCATTTCTGATTATTGCCACCGCTGTACCCCCACTGGATGACATCGGCACCGTCTGCGGTGGAGCTGTTATTAACATCAAGGGCTTTGCCGCTGGCCCGGTTCACCAGCTTGTAAGTTCCTCCTGATACGATTCCATTACCTGGAACAGTTCCGGAACCTGGGGTAATATAGATCCGGTAACCAGAGCTTGCGTTACAGCCGGATAAGCTGACTGATATCTGTCCGTTAACCACATTATAATTGGTATTGGAAAGAACCACCGGTCCATTGGATACCGTATCCTTGCTTACCCAGTCTACCTTTTCCACTTTTACAGAAGCAGTGGAACCGATAAAGGAAGGAAGGTTCTTAAAAGTAGTATTGATAGTACCATCATTAGGTCCTCCGAAAATGAAGCTGATGTATTTACCACTGGAATCCACGCATGCGGCTCCATCTACCAGATTGCTGTTATCGTTTGGAGGAGTGACATTCACCATCTTTCCGCTCATATCCCCGTACCATTTGTAGAAGAACCAGCCCGCTCCCTTTTGGGAATTGGTTGCAAGAAGGCTTCCAAGTCTTCCGGGAGTTGGTACGAACCACCATGTAATACAGGCACTCTCTACCATGTAACGCTCAAATTTTGCAATGAAACGAGCAGATGAACCAGGCTGTCCTTCCAGATTATGGTCTGGATCACAGTATTCATTGATACTTAAGGGCAATGGACTGATTCCCAGAGAAGCCTCTAAAGACCTGTAAGCTTTAATATTGGGAGCAATTGTCTGGGGGCCGCCTGAAAGTTCATGCCAGCTCATAATATCAGGCACGCAGTTATTGGCCTTACAGAAGGTAAGAAATTCTTTCATACGGCTATTGTTGTAGTAGCTTTCACAAGGTCCGATGATCTTTGCTCCCGGATCGTTGGCACGGATCACATCGTAGGTCTGTTTCCACATATCATTAAAGCTTCCGTTGGCATTATTCCAGGTTCCGCCAGGCTCATTCCAGATTTCATAGCCATAATAATTATCACGTCCTGAGGCTTTCTTATCATTGATAAATGATTTTACCTGGTTCAGCCAGCTGGTCATGCCCGGCCACTTATAGGGCCAGTTTGGAAGCATGTCCGCCAAGTCAATGGAAACCTTTGCACTGGGAATGGACTCCAGTCGTTTGGATACCAGAATGGCATCACCATATGGGTGCTGATTCTGGCTTCCGCCTCTGGCAGGATTTCTCATGACATAAGGCTTAAGTGGTGCCACGAGGCCATTGACATCAGCCGGTATGCTTTCCGTGATACCATAGAGAGAACCATTGGCACAGTGGGTCACATCCCTTAGCACACTGGAACAATCCACGGTAAATGAATTTGCAGCCATAGCCGGTATCTCCGGTATCATGGATAACATCACCATGACACAGAGCATTAAGGCCGTTAATCGTTTCAACTTAATCATACTAATACCTCCTCAACTTTTGTTTGATTGAATCCCCTCATCTTAGTTGTTATATGAAAATCTCGCTCCGCTCCCTTTCCTATCACAGATACCCCGAAACCTCCTTTCCCTGTTTGCCTCCAAAAGCAGAACTAATTTCATTCCCCCCATATTCCGTTCTACATTGTTCGTTGATTTAGTGTATCACTATCTTTAGTGATTTTGTATGGTTTTTTGTGAAATATATATGTACAAATGTTACTTTTTTATATGATGCACACCTGTTTTGTATATAATGTACATACTATAAAAAGCATTGGACAGCAGATATTTTGTTGGAGTTTGTAAATATTACATGTTTTATAGAAACAAAAACGCCAGGAGTCATGAATCCTGGCGTTTAAGATAGATATATATGTTTTAGTTTACTTGAGCGATGATATACGCATTCGAAACCGCTTGTAATCTGTTGGTTTCCTGTTTATTTTGCTATTCTTCTGGCTTGGTCCCCGCCTTTATTATTTCTTCTTGGGGTTTTAAAATAACTCTTTTTTTCTTTCAGCGTACCATCTGCCGCCATTCTGTATTTCTTGCTTGGATCAATGGCTGCTTTTACCTTTTCCTCTCTCGTAGAGCCTGCGAAAGAAGTTTTTGCTGTGGAAGAAGCCTTTGCTGTATAGGAATCCTTTCTTGTAGATGAAGCTTTCCCTGAATAAGACTCCTTTCTTGTAAATGAGGCCTTCCCTGAATTGGAAGCTTTTTCTGAGGAAGAATTCTTTGCTTTTGAGGAATCTTTCCTTGGCTGTGTGGTTTTTACCGCTGGGAAATTGTTCATTAATGGGTAAGGATGTTCTTTTACCTCTTTTAAATGTTTTCTGATTAACTTCTCAATATTCCCGAGATTTTCCTTCTCATCGAAATCGCAAAATGCAATGGCAATTCCATTCAATCCCGCACGTCCTGTTCGTCCAATGCGGTGCACATAGGTCTCCGGAGTATCAGGTAAATCAAAATTGATTACATGAGACAGCTCATCGATATCAATTCCTCTTGCAGCGATATCTGTTGCAATGAGTACTCGGATTTTTCGTTCCTTGAAGCTGCTTAATGCACTTTGGCGTGCTCCCTGAGATTTATCAGCGTGAATGGCTTTTGCTGTTACTTTACTTTTTGCTAACTGTCTTACCAGCCGGTCAGCTCCATGCTTTGTCCGGGTGAAAACAAGAACGGATTCTATGCTTTCATCCTTGAGGATATGAAGCAGAAGATCCTTTTTATTATGTTTATCTACATAATATAAATACTGATCTATGGTATTAGCAGTGGATGATTCCGGCGTTATCTCTACCTTAGCCGGATTTTTAAGCATGGTAGCGGAAAGCTTTGCCACATCTGCCGGCATGGTAGCGGAAAAGAATAAGGTCTGTTTTTCTGCCGGGGTCCTGGCTATGATTTTTTTCACGTCATGGATAAAGCCCATATCCAGCATCCGGTCTGCTTCGTCTAAGATAAATATCTTTAAATGTCTTAAATCCACCAGGCCTTGATTGATTAAGTCATTTAATCTTCCAGGTGTGGCGATTAAAACATCCACGCCCTGTTTTAATTTATCCTCCTGTGACTTTTGTGATACACCTCCAAAAATGACACAGGATTTCAAATCTGTATAAGTACCATAGATGCAGAAATTTTCATATATTTGTATGGCAAGCTCTCTGGTTGGCGTTACGACCAGGGCCCTAATATTGCGGTTTGCCTTTTTGGACGCCTTTTCTTCATTTAGCAGCTGTAATGTGGGGATAGCAAATGCAGCCGTTTTACCTGTACCGGTCTGGGCGCATCCTAGTAAATCTCTGCCGCTTAAAACAATTGGGATTGCCTTTTCCTGTATTGGTGTCGGAACGGAATAGTTTTCCTTCTCCAAAGCCTTTAATATCTCAGGTATCACATTTAGTTCTTTAAATTGCATAGTTGCTCCTTGCTCTTATTTATTTTGTAAAATTATGAGTCCTATCATTGCTATCTTCTGTATTTGAGGGCAAGACCTTTTAAAAAGGTTCTTGCATACCGGTCACCACATATTTTGTAATTGCGCTGTCCCTGTCTTCTGAGCACGGCACTTAATTCACCATTGGACAGCTCAACTCCACCGGCTTTAAACACAGCCAGCATGTCCTCTCCCGTAAGGGAAAGTGCGATTTTCAACTTTTTCAGTAAAACATTATTTACGTCTTTGTCGTCATTTATCATGAAAGGCTGTTTTTCGGATTCTCCTGGTTTTGCTTCCTTTTTTCCTCTTTTAAAGGTGATAAAACCATTTAAAAAGGACTCCAGCATATGGTTATCCCATTTACTATTATCATCGGAAGTTTCTTTTCCGGCTGTCCCTTCTGAGGCACTGTCACTGGCGTTTTGGCCTAACAGCATCTTTTTTACCTCTTCCTTTGTGACTGCTTCTCCGCCCAGTCGGAATATCTCAACCATATCAGCATCTTTAATATCCAAAGCATACCTTAATCTCTTTAAAATATCGATATTTTCCATGAAATCCCCTTTTGCATTCTAATTTAATCTGTATCACTACTATATCATGCAATTAATATTTCTCCAATGCTTTCATTACCTTTAATTGCTTTCCGTTAATTTTTGTATCCTTCATTGCTTTTAATACAAGAGGTCCTTTTCCATTTAAAATTTCCACATAGGTCAGAGTATCCTGTAAGGTTATAATTCCAATATCTTCTGCTGTCATACCCTCCAGATTCGAAAGCACTCCAACAAAATTCGTTGCCCGCAGCTTCTTTTTCTTTCCCCCGTTAAATCGCAGCTTCATAATTCCCTGATTGAGTTGATCGCTCTTTGCCTTCCTGATTTCAGGGATTGTATTGATCTTATCTTCAAAAAATGGCTTTCTTTGGGATACCTGTACCTTATCCGGCTTCGGCATTTCCTGAATCTGAAAACCAATGAGCGCTTCGATTTGCTCTAAAAATCGGGATTGGGTCGCTGTCACAAAAGACACCGCATTCCCCTTTTGTCCGGCACGCCCGGTTCTTCCCGTGCGATGGACATAGGTTTCTCCTTCCAAAGGAATATCATAATTAATGACCAGGGATATATCTTCTACATCAATCCCTCTTGCTGCCACATCGGTGGCTACCAGATACCGGAATTCTCCACGCTTGAACCGCCGCATGGTAAGGAGTCTATCGTCCTGTTCCATGCCACCGTGTAGTTTTCTGGCCTGATAACCATTACGATTTAACTGGTCACAAACGGCATCCACCCGGTCCTTTGTGCCGCAGAAAATGATGCAGCTATCGGGATTTTCCATAATGGTCACATCCATGAGGAGATCCAATTTCTCTTCCTCTTTCGTCCTATAAAGGGAATGTTCAATATCCCCTGTGGTTAGATTTTCCTCATTTACATCAATGAAAACTGGTGTTCTCATGGATTGCACTGCTATCTTTTTTATCTCATCAGGCATGGTAGCGGAAAACAACATGGTCACCCGTTCTTTAGGAAGCGCATGGATAATGGACTCCACCTGATCTAAAAATCCCATATCCAGCATCCGGTCCGCCTCATCAACGACCAGATAGCTGATCTTATTGAGAGGAAGTGTCCCTTTTTCGATGTGATCCAGAACCCGCCCTGGAGTACCTGCTACCACATGAGTCATTTGTTTCAACTCCGTTTTCTCTATGGAAAAAGGGTGTCTGCCATAGATTGCAGCCGCCTTGATTCGTTTATATCTTCCAATGTGGGTAAATGTTTCTTTTACCTGAACGGCAAGCTCTCTTGTGGGAGTCAGAATAAGAGCCTGTGGCTTATTTTCAAGCCATTCTGCCATTTCACAGATTGGTATTGCATATGCCGCCGTTTTACCGCTGCCTGTCTGGGCTTTTGCCATTAGATCTGCTTTATCTAACACCAATGGAATGACACGTTCCTGAACTTCAGTTGGTATCTCATACTCTAATACTTTTAGTGCCTTAATAATGTCCTCGCTTAAAGAAAAAATACCAAAACCTTTTTGAACCATTCTAATGCCTCTCATTCCATTTGACTGAATGCTATTATGCCTGCATCCTTACTATCTCCATTTGCTATGCTATTATAGCACAACGTTTCCGCATAGGGGAAAAAATGTGAAATGTCCCCTGATCCAGGATCAGGGGACTCATTATTTGGCTTAATCAATCAAAGTATAGATTTGAATGCTTTCCACCTTTTTATCTTTGATATGAAACTTCATAACGTCAACATAGTTTGCAGGCTCATACCGAAAATCATCTTCTTCGTTACTTATTTCTCCTCCCAATAAGGTTCCTTCCGGGTATGTCTCTTTCAAAAGCTCATAGCTATCGCCAACTTTAATATTCCTTACCGTCGGATACTTGGGATCGGTAATTTCGATGTTGAATATAAATGAATTATTATTCTCAGCCCCATCTATGGTTTTAATCACAAGACCAGGGTAAAGATACTGTTTTTCTGTCTTACCATTCAACGGATCCATATTTTTGCCGTCATCAGGAGAATAGGTGTGGGATTTGATTTCAGTTGCTTTACCTAGCAGGCTTTCCATCTTCTGATCGTCTACAATGTCGGAAAGGGAGATGGTCTTATCCTGGTATACAAAGGCAAGCTGTTTTAAAATAACATTTCCCTCTTTTTCTATGGAACCTTCCTTTATAACCTTATCAGTGGAATCTGAGGACGGCTGTGTCTCAGTCGCTTTTGAGGAGTCTTTGGAAGTGTCTAAAGGCGTACTGGCAGTGATCGGCTCCCCTGTTTTCTCCTGGCTTTTTGTACAGCCGCTAAGGGCCATGGCACTCATTGCCAGAAATCCGGTTATCATCACATATTTTTTAATTACGTTCATTGTCATTCCTCCTTACAAAGATTGTATCTGGTTTTCTTCTTTACAAGGTCATTATAATTGGTAATATTATTAGAGTCATAACAAACTTGTATCATTCTTGTAACATTATGCGGAGTGGCAATTATATACATACCCTTTGGCTAAGGGACTCTTATTTCCATGTAACAGGGTAATCAAGATGTTTTGGCAGTTTTGTATTTTGGTTCCCTTTGGCAGCGTTTACTTGTCCTTGTGATAAAAATACGGTATCACTTAAATCCGCGTGACTAAAATCTGCATCCCGCGTATCGGCGCCTAAAAAGATAGTGCCATGGAACGAGCAATGGTTGAAATTGGCTGCGATTAAAAGCTTTGAGCTCAAATCCAATCCGCTTAGATCTTTATGTTTAAAACTCCTCCCCAGATAATCCGAGGGAGATTTTTTATTTTCACTGTTTAGGCTCTTTGTTAATAAGCTGCAAACCTGTTTTAAAATGATATTTACCCTGTTTCTATATGCTTCTGTATCAAAGGAAAGAATGGATTCAGGATTAGAATTGCATATGATTTCATTTTCATTGATCAGAGCAATGATGTTTTCCTGTATCTCTTTTGCTGGTGTAATCGTCATGGATTCCATTAAGTAGTAACGCATTTGATACAGTTGAAACGTTCTTAAAAACACATCAAATATTTCCTTCGTGTTACAAGCTGTATCCTGCCAGGTCTGGCCCATATAAATGGCTTGTGTCACCTGCTGCCCGGCACCAAAGCAGTCATATCCGATACAGCCTTTCAGTTTTTTGTTAACCAGATCCTCATGGATATCACATTGAAAATTTTTCTGAAGATTCTTACACGGCTTTCCCGCCGGTTTGTTTTCTGGAAATCCATCCATTTTAGAAAAAAACAATGCTATGCAACATAATCCACTACATTTTGAGCAATCCGATTTCATTGATTGTAATGATATTGTTGTTTCGTTATGTATTTTTATCATGAATTTACTCCATTTGATTCGTTCTATACTCCTAGTACCTGCTTTTATATTACAGTTTTTTCAATTCTGCGTTTTCCAGACATAAAGTCCTTCTGACCTGGCTAGTTCCTTTGCCAGAGTTATTAACTCCTCATTAGGATTATATAGTACCATATACAGGTCCCCATTATTAACTGCAATCAAAGCATCCTCTTTTTCAATATAAATACTTAAATGTTTTTTCCTGCTTATACTGCACTGCATAATCCACTCGGTTAATTTATCAGGTGATGGATTTACACTACACCTGTCTTGATAGCACACTTGAAAATCATAGTAACAATTTAGCTTCAGCAAAATATCTTTAAACTTTTGAAAAATTTTAATCGACTCTGTCTTTCGTTGGTAATAATCTTCTACTGCAAAATACTGTCCCCCATTCTCTTTTTCCACCCTCTTTGGCAGTATATCAATGACATAGCAAGTCTTGTTCATTAGTGCCTCTATTTTATTGTAATAATCCATAGTTTTCTCCTTTCAGATTAAGATTCCATAGTCTATTTACCCCCCATATTTCATTTAATCATATTAATAGGGTATCATCTACTTCATTAACAATCAACTCTAACAGCTCTATCTGGGGCAATTGGCCTGATTTCAATCCATATGTGGAGTCAAAATTTATAATTGTAAGCATACCTTAAATGATAATTCAACAAGACTTTTTCTTATTTGCTCACGATTACACCACTTACGTGAGTTCCATTCAACACCGCTTAAGTCATCACCACCAAACAATATTTGACCTAAGATTACGTTGCGGAATTTTGATACTGCGAAAAATGCGGCAGCTTCCATTTCAACCGTAACACAACCCTCTAAAACCCGCAGTGCTATTTTCTCTTCTGTTTCTCTGTAAAATGCATCCGTCGTCCATGTTTTTGCTTTTATATATGGAATATTATCTACTTGTAAGACTTTTTCAATTATATTAATAGCATGTTGATTACATTCTATTTCTTTTGATGGTTCTACATAGTGGTATGAAACGCCTTCATCTCTAACCGCTTTATCGGGAACAATTAAGTGACCTACCTGGATACCCTTTTGCAGGACTCCCGCGGCTCCACAAACAATAAACTTCGAAAATCCCATTGCAATAAGTTCCTCTAATTGCGCAGCTGCGCCAGCGGCTCCAAGGAAACCTTGCATGATTGCAATAGGAGTCCCGTTATATACAGTCTCATAGATTGGCAGATTGACAGTCGCAGTGTAGAACGTAGCAATTTGTTTTAGTTTATCTGATTGGAGCAAATCATTGATAACATCACCAAAATAAGTTATCACGCAGTATTCGGGAGCATCTATTTTTGTAATTATATTTGAGGGTTCTATTTTTGCTTTTGTATTGGAATCAAACTCCAAGATTGGAAATTCTCTTTGATAAAACATCAATTTTACCTCCCATAATTTCAAATAATTTTGCTTTATAAAAAACTACTAACTTAATAGCTCAATCGTTAGTAGTTCATTTCATCACTTATAGTATTAACTTGAAATGCAGCAAATCTAAAACCTATCTAAATGGTGTTGTGTGTATTGCCTCCGAAGCAAATTCTTTAATTGAATTGATTGTTCCATTTTCAGTAAATTCAATAATTGAAACGCCATCAAAACCACTTATCTTATCTTGCATTTTATGCTTAAAAAACCATTCTACAACAACGGAGTCGGCTTGATGAATGAAACGTTTTATAGTCCATTCAAATACTACTTGCTCTTTTAACATTTTGTCAATCCATTGATGTATTTCAGAAATACCCTGATACTCTGGCCCATAACATTCGCTATAATAGATATCACTATCAAAAATATTATCAATATTCTTAAAGTCACGTAATACCCACATTTCAAAATATTCTTTAATAACAGCCTCTTTTTCATTCAAACTCATAGTCACCTCCATAGCTCATATGCTAAGAAAATTCCGATTTATATATTAAGGATTAATTCTAATCATATAATTCTATATATGTTTCTGGGTAGCAATCCACTTCTTTTTGCTGGTTATCATCTAACCACAAAGGGATAGACCATTCCTGGGTATCATCAAAAGTAATAAACCACTGCACACCATTATCATAACAATTAAATGAGTATGCCAAGAACGTCCATATTTCACCGATATTATGTGTTGTACCATCATAATCAGTAAAATTTTTAATCACACGATATTTAGACCCCTCTTTTAAGAATTGTCTTTGTTTTCCTATATTTACAGCCTTGAGATTGCTCCAGAAACCAATTTTTTGGGGTCCAGTCATATTTACACCTCAACCTTTTATTTTGAATAGTCTCCTTGAATAGAACACCATTCAACTTGCTCACTTCATTCTGAGAATAATAAAAATACCAGCTTTATACTGATAGTTAGATGTTAAAGAGATATCAACCGAGTATATTCATGATTGATTGCTTTTTTCATCCAATTGTCTAAAAAGGCAATTTGTTCATTCGTATGAAACCAATGTTCGCCGTCCTTCATTACAGTAAGATTTGCATTATGACTTGCTACAAAGATATGGAAGCTTTACAGCGTCATACTAGGACACCACATTTCATCACCTTAGTTGAACAACTTTCTTTCTTTGAAAAAGAATTACCAGTATTAATATATAAAAAATTATTTTAATTATAGTGAAGATGATGATTGATTTTCAAAAAGTCATTTAGCATCTGCATTACTTATGTAACACTCTAGAATATTTTAATAAAATGCAATAAACCGATCAGATTAATTCTAATAATTACCAGCTTTATACTGATAGTTAGTCGTTTCTTTACATATTTGATTTTGTGGGTATCTTACTATATTTATAAAGACAAAACCCATTTAAGGCAAAGACTACGTGTAACTTGGAACACCTTATTTTGATACAATTACCCGAATTCTCCTGTAATCTGCCACCCATTTTTCTCCATCAAACAGTTGGTTTTCCAATAAACTTTCAACGTCTTTAAGAATATTCTCTTGTTCCAGGTTATTATAAGATGATAAGTCATTTGAAAAAAATTGTTTCATCCATTTTCGTAAACCATACTTTCCATCAGACAATGGCGTGGGTCTATCATAGTCATAAATTTTTTGTATACTAAAGCCTGCTTTCTTTAGTACAACAGAATATGATTCAACCGTTGGAAAATAAAAAGGACTTTTATATGATGGTACAACAGAACTATAGGCCGATTCAATCGCTGATATATTTCCATACGCTCCAAATTCACTAATAAGACTTCCTCCGTCCTTAAGGGCACTATAAATTCTTTTCAGAAGTATTTCTTGATCCGGAATCCAATGAAATACGGCGTTTGAAAAAATAATATCAAATTTACTTTCCCATGGTATTAAACAAGCATTCATGACTTGGAAATTCAGATGAGGGTACTTTATTTTTGCGGCTTCAATCATTTCTTCTGAACCATCAATTCCAATAACCTCATTACAAATTTCACTGAGTTTCTTTGTTAAATCCCCTGTTCCACAGCCAAGATCCAGTATACATTGGTTCTTATCAGAAGGAAGATAGGTAATTAAATCATATCCATACTCCGATACAAAAGAATGCGACTTATCATATAAGGTACTGTTCCATTTCACGAATGATACCTCCTATCGTTCAATTTATATTTTTGAAAAGAATACCATAAATGTTACTAACTATCAATATTAAGTTCTCAATGTACATTATACTTAGTCAAATTCGAATTTCCTGTGTAATTTGAAATCCCTTAAAATCTTGCAGCTCACAATTAACATTATTAAATGGCATTTCATGTAGTTAAAGTTCTTTTCCGGCTGGTGTTCACTCATATACATTCACTTGTAGTATCCTCCTTTTATTTTCTATTCATCGAGTTTGGGAGAAACTATCGCCATCATTACAACCGTATGAAATTCCTTGCCAAATGGGTAGCAATGCAATACCCCTTCCTTTTTATAACCATTCTTTTCAAGTACATGAATTGAAGCTGTATTCTCTACCCGGACTAAACCTTGTATACGCTGTAAGTTTAGATTCTCAAGGCCAAATGATGTGACTTTTTCTACTACCTCTGTAGCAACTCCATATCCCCAAAAGCTTCTACCGAAATGATACGATATTTCTGCCATGGTCTTCTTTTGAAATCCTCCCAAGTCCACTCTTCCAGCTATTTTTCCTGTACTTTTTTCTTCCACACACCAGGTAAAAACGGTCTTACTTTTTAACAGCCTGCCATTTATATTATTTAACCAATTTGATATATGAGGCTCCTTATCAAAAAGAGGTACTCCGCCTCCAAGATATTTTTGCACTTGATCATCCCTTAAGATATCAAAATATTCCGCCATGTCGAGGCGTGAAAATGGGCGAAGAATCAATCGTTGGGACTCTAAATAGGGGACACAATCAAAATAGTCATGGAACGATTTCAAATTAACCTCCTTTATACGGCCAGTCATTGAGAAAACAATTGCCTCAGCTGCTCGACGTATTGTTTCGGCTGCGTAAGGCTTAATTCACCATGTTTCATGCTTGGTGCAATGTATCGATGACTGTTTGGTATTGCCCGGTGTAGCAT
The DNA here is from genome assembly GCF_026723765.1 of Lacrimispora xylanolytica. Lineage (NCBI taxonomy): Bacteria > Bacillati > Bacillota > Clostridia > Lachnospirales > Lachnospiraceae > Lacrimispora > Lacrimispora xylanolytica. The sequence goes on along the minus strand of NZ_CP113524.1, from coordinate 451,235 downwards.
TAGCGCTGATTTTTGCATGACGGTAATTTCTTTTTCTCCAACGATAACAAGAACTTTTGCTGATGTTTTCTTGATTTCTTCTTTCATTTTGTATGTCCCATTGCTTAGTATTGTATTTACTAAGGTCTGTTTTGATATTACTATACTTTCGGTATAATATCGTTCAAACAGCGCATTGGGAACACATAGCTGCTTTGCCTGTAGTTTTGAAAACCAACGCTTTGTAATCAGCTTATAGCTAAGCTTGCATATGGGAACTGCTAATAATCTGGTTCCCCTTATGGGACAGACCAAGGCGCTTTCTATGACGGCAAAATCTGAGATATTTGCATTTTGGGATAGAACTTCAGTAACAATTTGTGCACCAATGGATAATCCGCCGATTGCAAATACATGTCCGTTGCATTGTTCTTTCACATAGTTTATCACTTGGTCTGCGGAATTTTCTATACTTAAAAATGTCTTATTGGCATTTTCGCCGTATCCGTCAAGAATAGGAGTAACAACATGAAATTCAGGCGTTAATAAAGATATAACACTTTCCCAGGACCAATAGGACAGACCACCGCCATGAAGTAAAATAATTGTGGGTGCATTGATAGTTCCGAACTCTTTAAATACCATGTTAAACAGCTCCATTTTTAAAATTGTTATGCCATTGGCTCATTTCATCCTCACTGTCAGAATCATAATTACCCTCTGTTATTATATAGCATTATAATCCTATTCATTTACTGCTTTGATTAATAAAAAACTACTAACTTATTTAGGCAGCTAGTAGTCTATGTTTGCTATGATTCGATTGTGTTATGATTCTTTATTTTCTTAATTACTTCATCTAAGGAAATGCATTCTGCATATCTCTCATTCCACATGAATTCATTATGATACTTATAACTATTTTCCCCACTTAAATATTCATTATCAATGGTGGAATTAGCGTAAGCCGGCACTATCATATGGAATCCATGCTCAAAACCACATTTGACCGTGGCATCAATACATTTATCGGTTTGAAGCCCTACCACAATAATTTCTTTCTCATTTTTATCTTTTAAATATTCTAAGAGACCGGTTCCTCTAAAGGAGCTATTAACTTCTTTCGTAAATATTTTTTCCTGTTCCAGGGGTTTGAAATCTTCATAAACCTCAAATCCTTCCTCGCCCTTGGTCAGACTGCTTCCTTTTCCATTATCGTGTACCACGTAAACGACTTCCATATTGTTTTTTCTTGCAGCACTTATTAAATTTTCAATATTTTTCGTAAAGGCATTAAAATTATATAATTGATCATTAACAAGTAATTTTTGTGTATCAACAACCAGTAAAACCATATCGTTTACCTCCGTATGTCTCATGCCATTTGAACTCTGTCTTTTTTCCCTGAAAGCTACTTTATTTAAAGGATATAGATAATTGTACTAGCTGTCAATATTATTTTTTGTATTAGCATCTTACGGGTATATGCTTATGTAAACCAGACTCACTTAATCCTCTTACTTTAGTTTTGAATAGATAAAAGTATCTTTCCATATTGGCTTACCATCGCCATCCTTCCAAAAATACACATTTTTCTTCAAATACCCTTCCCGGGTAAAGTCCATACTCTCCAATAATCTCCACGATGCTTGGTTGTCAGGATCGCATTCCGCGTAAATTCTATGTACCCCTTTTTGAAATACCAGTTCCATAAGCTTTTGACAGCTTTCCTTTGCATATCCCTTGTTCCAATAATCCTCATTAAAAACATACCCTATTTCCAATGATTCAAAATCACGTTTCCCTAAATATACATTACCAATCATCTTACCAGCAGACTTTAACTCTACAGCTATCATTTCATCTGATGAGACTCTCCACTTTAAATTATCTTCGGTCTCTTTTAAAGTCTTGGTCTTATATGGTTCATATTCTACAACCTTAGGATTTGACAAATATTCATATAAATCCTGTAAATCGTCTTCCTCATACCTTCTCAAGATTAACCTGTCTGTCTCTGCTAATATTGATATTCTTTTCATATTAGTTACGCCCCCATTTTCATGATTATATTAACCAATTCCATTTCATGATATAATGGTTATTGATTAATCACTATATTGATAAGATTCATTTCTGTTCCAGATACATTGTACCACCTCAATTACCAGCCATCATTTATTCTTTAATGACATTCCCTTAAGTGTCAGCTATAATAATACTAACCTTTTTAGCTTAGAGAGGAGGATTTGCAGTGATAGAAATATATAACTTAATAAGTATTATTTCAGGGTTCTCTGCATTGCTGTTCCCATTAATAATCCTACTTTTATGGAAAAAAATCAACTATCCGATTTATACCGTTATTACAGTGTCTAGTTTTGTATCCTGTACCACTTCGATTTGCGCACAGCTTTTTAGCACTAGCTGTTTAGTAAAATTAAAAGATTGGCCCGCTCTGATAGATACATCTCAAGAGATAGCGATAATCTCTTTGTGGTTGATCTGTGTTACATCTGTTATTAATATCACAGTATCACTAATCTATTTCAAGAAAAATAAAAATACTGGCAAATAACAATTTAATTAATAACAGAAGTTATGCAGCTGCATAAAGCTTTCATTAAACGCAACGCACAGGAGAATTATAATTATATGAAAAAAATAAGTGATAAGTTTATTAGTTTTTGGATTTATTTTTCTATCATCGTGTCATTGTTGCTTGCAGAAAAACATGCCACTCACGATACCTGGTGGAACGTCATTAAATCCGAAGCCTGGGACATCGTTTTAGTAATTGCTATAGGCATGATAGTTGAGGTAATTATGATATATTATAAAGAAAATGAGTGATAAAGTTATTAGACTACGGTAATATTGTTCCTCCTAACTGGCAAATTCCAATCGGTCTGACCGTAACGATTAAGATATACCATAATTCTAACGTCTTTCATTATCCCACTATGCCAAAGGCAGCACAATGGAAACACTGGTCCCCACACCAATCTCACTCTCAATCATAAGCTGCCCATTAAATTTTTCCACAATCTCCTTACAAAGAGAAAGTCCAAGCCCGGAACCATTCGCAAAGTTAGAATTTCCTGCCCGGTAAAAACGTTCCTGTACCAGTGCAATTTCATGTTGATGAATTCCGATTCCCTGGTCGCTGATTTTTATGACTGCTTTATTATCTGAAATAAATGTCTCTGCTATCACCTGTCCACCGGCATTCGAATATTTTATTGCATTATCCACAACATTTGCGATTGCATGTGTAATAAGTGTTTTATTACCATTCACATAAATTTCCCTGTCTAACTTCCATTTTATCAGTACGTCTTTTTTCACCGCTTTTGATTTCATATCTTCTATTACCTGTAACGTTAATTGGGATACATCTTCCTTTTCTATTTGAAGCTCCGGAGCAGCCTTGTCAAACTTGGAGAGAATGAGCAGTTCCTGGATTAGCTTTGTCAAGCGGTCTGATTCATTTAATAGATGAGAATAAACCTTTTTTAATTCTTCATCTTCCTGTTCTCCTTCATATAAATATTGGGAGAATCCGCGGATTGCAGCAAGAGGGGTCTTTAACTCATGGGATACATTGGAAACAAATTGCTTCTGGTACTGAATATAGTCATTTAATTTCATTCCCATCTGATTCAGTCCTTCTGCCAGATTTCCAAGCTCGTCCTTTCGGTTTAACGATACCTGGTCAAATTGCTGCCTGGAGAACTTCTCGGTTGCCCCAAGAAGGTACTTGATGGGCTTTGTGGTCCTTCGGGCAATGAATACGCTTGAACCTGTCATAAGAATAATAAAACCGACGGCTCCGAAGATTAAGATGGAGCGGATTTTCTCCATAATTTCGTAAAAATATGAGATATCCTCAACGATTTCAAATACATAAGCATTCTCATAGTATTTATTTTGAATAGGGATTGCAAAATATATTAATCCCTGATCCGTGACCGTGTAAGAGTAATTCCCTTTTAGGGCCTTACTGATATTTTCCTCAAAAATCTTAGGAGAACCGTTATAGACTGGCGTTCCATTTTCAGCCAGCCCAAGAAGCTTCTGGTTGCTATCATAGATTCTTACCTCTCTTCCAGAAGCCTTTAAAACCTGTAAGACATCTTTTGCTACCTGGGAAGAATCAGGCTCGTTTGCAGTTTTATCATACCTTGTAAGTACTTCTCGAAACGAGAGCTCACACATATCTGCCTTTTCCATAAGCTGCTTTTCTATGGTGACAAAGCTATAATGGTCAATGGCTTTATTTACCCAATAAATAATAATGGAGAAGGATAGAATAGAGAAAAACAAAATACTCAGGAGAAGCCTGGTTGCATATTTCAATCGGCTTCACCTCCAAACTGATAACCGAATCCGTAGACGGTCTTCACATATCTTGGGTTCTCCGTATCATCTTCCAGCTTCTTTCTAAGGCGCATAATTGTCATATCCACACTACGGCTGTCACCGGAAAAATCATATCCCCATACGATTTCTAACAGCTCGTCTCTGGTGAATATCTTCTTCGGTCTTTTGGATAGGGTTTCAAGTATTTTATATTCTTTCGCAGTGAGAGCAATCTGACTTTCCCCTTTTAATACTCGTTTCGTATCAAAATCAATCTCCAGATTTTTATGTCGAACTGGACTCATAGAGTTATTTAAGTTCTGGTCGCTTGTGTCATACCTTCTTAGTACCACCTTGATTCTAGCGATAAGTTCCCTGTTATCAAAGGGTTTTGTCATATAATCTTCCGCCCCAAGCTCAAGACCAAGCACCTTGTCAATGATTTCATTCTTTGCCGATAACATGATGACTGGAATGGTAGAGGTCTTTACAATTTCCCGGCATAAATCGTAGCCGGAATAGTCCGGCAGCATTAAATCAAGAATCACCAGGTCTGGCTGAAAGGTGCCAAGCTCCTTCAGTCCCAAGGTGCCATTTTCTGCTGTTTTCACCTGGTAGTTTTCTCTTTTTAAAATAAGTTCTATCAAATCTCTGATTGCAGCCTCATCGTCAATTACAAGTATTTTTTTCATTATCACAGCTTCCTTTGAGCACGAATGGTATATTAAGTCTATGAACTAACTCTTTTTTCAAATTCCACTTGCATTTCTCCCCATTCTTCCAGGACTTTCAGCACCGGAATAATTTTATTCCCCTGGTCTGTTAATCCATATTCCACGTGCGGTGGATTTTCAGAGTACTGTTTTCTCCAGATCATTCCATGGCTCTCTAAATCCTGCAAAGAGCGGGTTAACATAATATTAGTAATACCGCAAAGCTGCCTCTTTAGCTCATAATACCGAAAATTCCCTTGAGATAAATACCACAGAATGGGGAGTCTCCATTTCTTGCAAATATAATTAAAAGCATTAACCAGCTCACATGAGCCATCGTACCAATCACTGGTATCCATTTTAACCACCTCAATATAATATTTTGCGGGCACAAAAATGTGCGTACTTGTAACATGCAGCTTTAATATATAATATTATGTCAGGGCCTCTCAATTATAGTAACACTAAAACATGGATATTTAAAGGAGAGAGAAGTATGATATTTTATTTTTCTGGTACTGGGAACAGCTTATGGGTGGCAAAGAAGCTGGCTGAACTTCAAGACGATCAAATATTGTTTATTCCCAAGCTTATGGAAGAAAAGCGTGGGCCGTTCTCATATACCTTAAAGCAGGATGAAATGCTTGGCTTTGTATTTCCAGTCTATGCCTGGGCACCTCCTAAAATAGTATCGGAGTTTATAAATAATCTTGTAATCACCAATCGTAATGACTACTATACATATTCCGTCTGTACGTGCGGAGACCATGCAGGCCTGACCATGAACGTATTGTCAGCAAACCTGCTAAAAAGAAATATCAAGCTAAACAGTGGCTTTTCTGTCTTTATGCCCAATAATTATGTTATTGATTATGATTTAGATAGAAAAGAGTTGAAAGATAAAAAGCTGGAGCAGGCAAAACAGAGAGTCGAAGATATCAGCAGTCTTATCACCAACAAAACAAAGGATACATTCGACTGCTATAGCGGCAGCCTTCCCTGGTTTAGAACTTATATCTTTAATCCTTATTTTAATCGCTTTTGTTTAGGAACCAAAAAATTTCATGTTAAAAGTAATTGTATCTCCTGCGGTTTATGCGAAAGAATTTGTCCAACCAAAAACATTCTGCTAAAAAATAAATATCCTACATGGGGAAAAGACTGCACAAAATGCATGGCATGCTTACACCGCTGCCCGGTTGGGGCCATTCAATATGGAAATAAAACGGAAAAGAGAGGTCAGTATTATAACCCAAATGTTTAAGTGTGATAAAGGCATCATTTGATAAAAGAAAAAGCAGGCATTCTTAGGTGCCTGCTTTTCAATCGCATCTTATTTTGACCATCTTTTTTTCAGAAACTCTTTCATTAAACCCTTAAAATACCTCGAAAGCCTCTGACACCATAATATGAATCTGCCCCATTATGATATAAAAACACGGTATCATAGCGGCGGTCACAAAAAACAGCACCTCCCAGTTTCCTTATGGAATCCGGGGTTTTCACCCAGCTGCTGGTTTTTAAATCAAAGCTTCCAAGTGTTTGAAGTTCCCGATATTGAGCCTCCGTTAAAAGCTCTATGCCCATGGAATTTGCCATATCAACGGCGCTGGTCTCCGGTTTATGTTCTTTCCTTGATTCTAAGGCCTCCCTGTCGTAGCATACACTTCGGCGGCCTTTCGGACTTTCTGACGAGCAGTCTATAAATGTGTATTCTCCAGTAGCATCATCATAACCTACAACATCCGGTTCACCACCGGTTCTTTCCATCTCATATAGTGACCAGAGTTTATCTGATTTTGCTTCCAGCTTTTCCTGTACCAGCTCCCATGCGATCCCTTTATGATAAGCTATATTTTTTTCAAATCTGGCTTTTAATGTTTTTAGCAGCTCCTTACACTGCTCTGGTGATAGCTCCATAATAATTCCTCCATAGAATGACGAAAGAAATTTGCAAAAGAAATTCTTCCACATTTATTTATCATTCACATCTAGTTGTTCACATTTTCCATAATTTATGCCAAAGCTTATATCATGCCTAAATAAATAGCTTCAGCAATATACCATTTAGTTTGTACTATTATCCATGATTTTATCATATTGCCTCCTTATTCTCACTCTTAAATTAACCCAAAAGTAAGCTTACCAGATTCCCTATCTGCTCATAGGGATGTAAAAGCAGCCTCCCGATTCAGTTCACATATCGTAAACCTCAAAGAAGACTGCTTTTATTATTTTTCAGAAATTACTATGAGAAGCTTCTAAAAACATCACCGCATATCTGCTGCCGATCAGTCTGCTGATCCAACTGTAAAACGTTCTCTCCTATGCTTTGGCTGTTCTATTTCATCTACTACCGCAATGGCATAATCTGCATAGCTTATATAGCTGTCTCCCTTGGAATTGGCCAGAAGATTATCTTTTCCAGCTACATATTTTCCAGTTCTCGGGCCCTGAAAATCAAAGAATGCAGATGGGCTGATATAAGTCCAATCCAGTCCCTTGGTATTTTGTAAATCCAATAAATTGCTTAACATATTCTTCGCCGTTGGAACGTATGCTTCCGGGAAATCAGGAGTCTCAATAAGACGAAGGGTCTTATCCTCATCTACAAACAGACTTCCTGCTCCGCCCACTACGATTAATCTGGTATCTCCTGCATTCTCAAATATGCTGATAAGCTTTTTCCCAGCTGTGATATGAAGGTTCTCTTCTCCGGGCGCTGCATTAAATGCATTCACAACAACATCAAAGCCCTCTAAATCACTTTTCTCCAAATCAAAAACATCTTTCTCCAGAACATGTATCGTAGTATCTTTCACCTTTGAAGCATTTCTTACAATTGCGGTCACGTCATGGCCTCGGCCCAACGCTTCTTTTGTAATAAGGTTTCCTGCTTTACCTGTAGCACCAATGATTCCTATTTTCATAATAATTACCTCCTAAAATTTTATTTTCTTTAATTCACTCTCTATTACCTGTTCAAAAACCTCTTTGCTGGCAGCACCTTCTATCCGCTCTTCCCCAATCAAAAATGTAGGAATGCTTGTGATCTGGGCCTCTTCATAAGCATGTTTCAATGCCTGCTTATGGGCCTTTTGGTACTTTCCTGATAGCAATGCTTCCTTAAACTCTGCCTCATCAAGTCCTGTCTCTGCTGCAAGCTTTGCCAAAACATCTATCTCACCAATATTTTTATCTTCCTGGTAAAAGGCATTAAATACCCGTTGATTGTAATCTGCTCCCTTTCCCATGTCCCTGGCATATAGAAATCCCTGATGTGCAAGGTCTGTGTAAGGATGAGGGGAAACATTGGGAAGCTTCATGTCAATGTTCCAGGCCTTTGCTCTGGGGGTTATGGCATTGTCCCATAATTGTAATTTATCTGGTTCATTTGCCGGGTCCAGCTGCTCAGAGGGTCTTGGGCGCAGTTCGTAAGGCAGCCACTCCACATCCACTTCTTTTCCTTTTATTGCTTTTTCAAATTGGTCTTTCCCTAAATAGCAAAAGGGGCAGACGTAATCTGAGTACACCTTTACTTTCAGCTTCATATCCATTCATCTCCTATCTATTATAAATGAAGCAATTAACATATCTGTTGTTTCGTTGTAACTTACGCAGTTACAACTATGAGTTAAAAAAAATTGAACTTTTTAAGATTCAATTTTCTTACTTAAATGATTCACAAGCTCTTCCATGGTCACTTCTTTTAGAACCCGCTCCATGGCTTCCTGGGCACTGATTAGTATCAGTTCTAAAACTCCCTGGATATTTGCTCCTACCGGGCAATCGGGGTTGGGGTTCTCCTGAAACTGAAACAGCTCCCCTTCCTCTACGACCTCCACAGCTTTGTAAACATCAAGGAGGGTGATCTCATTTAAATTCCTGATCAAAGAGGCTCCTCCCGTTCCAGAGGTAACACTGACCATGCCTGCCTTTTTCAGCATTCCCATAATCCTTCGGATTACCACCGGATTGGTATTCACGCTTCCGGCAATCCATTCAGAAGTGCATAACACATTCTTTTGAATGGAAATGAGAGACAATATATGAACCGCTACTGTGAACCGGCTACTGATTTTCATTTGCACCACCTCATGTAACCATTATAGTTACAACTACTTTTTTTGTCAAGTACCAGATTAAATTTTTATTTTTAAAATTTTATTCTCTGAACGCCTCCAGCCGTTTTCCGCTTTCATAAGCCCTATGTAAATATTCTCTGGCGGTTAAATGTTCGTAATCCCAACCCATGGACTCAATGGCTGTGGGGCCTTGATACCCGGTCTTTTCTATATTTTTCATGGCAACTGCCCAGTCAATGGAGCCATCAAAGGGTATCCCATGCATGCCATGGCTTCCATTATCGTCATGTAAATGAAGAGCCATTAACCGCGGCCCATACATGGACAACAAGTCCACATCCGGATAGTAATGGTAGTGATGGCCGCAGTCATAGCAAAATCCGATGCGGGGAGAATCCACCTGTTTTAGAATATAGGATAGATTCGAAAGGTTCCGTAAATTCTCAAGGGCCACATTGACCTCCAGCCTTTCTGCCTTCTCAGCCATTCTCCTAATCCGGCCCAGTCCCAGCTGATTATAAGGTTTATTCTCATCGGGCAGATGCACCACCATGGTGGGAATCTTAAATTCTGCACAATCTGAAATGCATTTTAAATAACAGTCCGTCAACGCTTCCCCGTCCAGATTATCAAGCCAGATGTGATCCTGATTTTGGACCGGGGTGTGGATGTTCTCTATAAAGAGACCGGCTTCCCGGGCCATCTCTGGTGCGTCAAGGTAATAATTCCTGCCAAAGTCTTCACTCCACCATAAAAGAACGCCGTCAAAACCAGCCTCCTTGATGAGCCGATACCGTTCTTTAATTGGTAATTCATAGCCAAACCAGTCATAAATCGTAAGCATAAGCTTGACCTCCCGCATTCGTAATTATTTTCCTGTTATTTTAATATCCTTTTAATCAGATTCAGCCTATTCCTATACGGCGGAAAGGTAAGACCAGTTTCCAGAAGAGTGCTTTTCTTCATGATACTTTTCTTATGGGTAAATAAATCAAAGCTGTATTTTCCATGATAAGCTCCCATTCCCGAATTTCCTACTCCTCCAAAAGGAAGATGATGATTCGCCACATGGGAAATGGTATCATTGACACAACCTCCGCCAAAGGAAACCTGGGCAAATACCTTCCGTTCCACCCGTTTATTTCTGGTAAAGAGATAAAGGGCTAATGGCTTTTGGTGTTCAAGTATCATTCTGATTGCCTTATCCAGAGATTTGTAGGTCATAATGGGAAGAATCGGCCCGAATAGCTCGTCCTTCATCACAGCGTTGTCCCAGGAAACCGCCTCTGTCAGGGTCGGTTCAATAAACAGCTTTTCCCTCTTATAATGTCCCCCATGAAGAATATGGACCCTGTCCTTATTAAGAATGGAGACAAGACGGTCAAACTGCTTTTCATTTACGATTCTGCCAAAATCTTTGGATCTTAAAGGGGAGCTGCCAAAGAAATTCAAAAGGACGGCTTTCATCTTCTGAACCAGCTCATCCCTTACCCCTTCCTCTACCAAAACGTAATCCGGCGCAATGCAGGTCTGTCCCGCGTTTAAGAATTTCCCCCAGATAATTCGTTTCGCAGCCAGGTCTAAGTTGGCCGTGGAATCCACAATGACAGGACTTTTTCCTCCAAGCTCCAGGGTTACTGGAACCAGATTTTTAGCTGCCGCTTCCATGACAATTTTCCCCACGCCTGGGCTGCCGGTAAAAAAGATATAATCCATAGGCGCATGAATGAGTAGTGAGGTCTCCTCTACGCCTCCCTGGACCACACGAATGTATGACTTGTGAAATGTTTCACCAAGAAGCTTTTCTATGACGGAAGACAGGTGAGGGGTATGCTCCGATGGCTTTAAGATAACACAGTTTCCCCCTGCTATGGCGCCGATTAACGGTTCGATCAGGAGCTGAAACGGATAGTTAAATGGTCCAATAATCAGTACGGTTCCATATGGCTCATTTAAAATATAGCTTTTGGAAGGCTGAAGGTGGAGGGGCGTTTTTACGGCTTCTGGCCTGGCCCATTTACGAAGGTTCTTCATCATATAGCCGATGCTGTGGTAAATAAATCCGATTTCCGTTACATAGGCTTCAAACTCCCCTTTTCCCAAATCCTGATACAATGCCTCTTTAATGGCATCCTCATATCGGTGAAGGGCCGCTCTCAGCTTTATCAGCTGCTTGATTCGGAAGGAAATGCTATGGGTATGGCCCTTATGATAGAACTCTTTTTGCATGCGCAAGAGCTCATTTAAGCTTTTTGAATCAAATGTTTCCATATTCGTTCTCCTTTTTCACAGTAATCGCTTTATAAGCCAGTATCAGTCAAAAACTGAAAAATATGTATTTGATTGTGGTATAACACTCATGCTGTCATGACTCTTTATTGCTTTTATCCTATCTGTTAACCTGTCCCATGTCAATAGCGAACTTTCTCCCTGATTCGACGTACCATCGCATTATGAGATTGCCTAAAGAAAGGCCAGGGAAACATTCCTTTGCTTCCCTGGCCTTAAAAAATATATTCTCTTATGAAATCTGAATTAGCTTGTCTGCCTTGGTCATATGACCTTCCCCTAATATTTCAATGGAGCTGTAATCATTGGAATTTAAAATCACCACCACTGCAGTTGTAGGGTATCCTGCTTTCTGAATCTCATCTATGGAAAATGTCATGATCTGCTGACCACCGGTTACCGTATCGCCAACCTTTACCTGCTGCTCAAATCCATTCCCTTCCATATTGACCGTGTCCAGTCCTACATGGATCATGAGCTGTACGCCAGCATGATTCTCGATGCAGATGGCATGCTTGGTGTCTGCGATCTGAACTACCTTTCCATCAAAGGGTGCATATACAACGCCTTCCAACGGTTTAATGCCAACCCCTTGCCCCAGAATCCCTTCCGAAAATATGCCGTCTGCGATATCTTTAAGAGAGATCACTTCCCCGTGAACAGGAGTGTAAACGGTTGTGGTATTGGAAAATTTCTTTGTTAGTTTATCAAATAATCCCATCGTATCTCCTTTGTCTTTTTTATAAGGTAATATTATAGCGTTTCCCCATTTGATGCAATCACTTCTTTGTACCAGTAAAAAGAATCCTTACGAATCCGGTCTAAGGTTCCATTTCCATCGTTGTCTTTATCCACGTATACAAATCCATACCGCTTCTTCATCTCACCAGTGGAGACACTCACCAGATCGATACAGCCCCATGGAGTAAAAGCGATGAGATCCACACCGTCCCCAATGGCCTCCTCCATCTGTTTGATATGCTCACGAAGATAATCAATCCGGTAGTGATCGTGGATGCTGCCATCCTCTTCCACTTGATCCATGGCTCCCAGTCCATTCTCGACCACCATCATAGGAATCTGATATCTGCCATACAGCTCATTTAAGAGATATCTTAAACCTTTGGGATCAATCTGCCAGCCCCAGTCACTTGATTTTAAATAAGGATTATTTACGCCCATGACCACATTTCCGGCAGCCTTCAGGGCTTCACTGTCAACGGTAGAGCAGGTACTCATATAATAGCTGAAGCTGTAGAAGTCGACGGTTCCTTCCTTTAGGATATTGGCATCTCCCTCTTCCATGGCAATAGAAATGCCCATCTCTTTAAACATTCTGTTTGTAAAATGGGGGTATTCTCCCCTCACCTGTACATCTCCGCAAAAATAGTTCATTCTCATATCCTGCTGAGCCTTTAAGATATCATCGGGATTACAGGTGTAAGGATAAATGGCACCGCCTGCCACCATACAGCCAATCTGAAATTCAGGATTTATCTCATGACCTAATTTCACTGCCTTTGCACTGGCAATAAATTGATGGTGAAGAGCCTGAAAGCGATTTGCCAGCTGCTCCCTTGTGCTTGGAAGTCCCAGAACCTGAGCCGGACCATCTTCACACTTAATGCCAGCAGATAAAATATCACCAACTCCCATAATAAGACAGTTGATTTCATTAAAGGTCAGCCAGTACTTGACCAGATCCTTGTACTCTTCAAATAACACTTTACAATAGTGAAGGAAGAAATCAATGCATTTCCGGTTCGTCCAGCCACTATATGCATCCATCAAATGATAAGGAAGCTCATAATGGGATATGGTGACCAATGGCTCAATCCCATACTTTTTACATTCTTCAAATACAGAGCGGTAAAAATCAAGTCCCTTTTGATTTGGTGTTTCTTCATCTCCCCTTGGGAAAATGCGGGTCCAGTTAATGGAGAGGCGGAACACTCCAAAGCCCATTTCTGCCATAAGTGCAATGTCTTCTTTGTATCTGTGGAAAAAGTCCACCGCTTCATGGGACGGGTAATAGGTGTCCTCTTTGATAGTATTGGTAAAGTAACGGGGTGTTGTGGCTGTTCCGCCTGTCATATGATCACAGACACTATCGCCCTTCCCATCTTCCCTCCAGCCGCCTTCAAACTGATTGGCAGCCGTAGCTCCTCCCCATAAAAATCCTTTTGGAAAACTCATTGAATATTACCTCCATTCATTTAGTAAATACTTTCGCCTTTGTACAGAAACAGTGTTACTATAAATGTTACCACAACGCCGATTAAAAGGCTGATGCCCATATAGACAACATTTAAGGCATTGGGTCCTATGAACCCTGGAACGCCAAAGATTCCTGCACTTCCGGATAACGCATAGGCATATACCTTCATAAGTCCTGCAAAAGCAGCTCCGCAGAAGTTTCCAATGATAACGGCATACAGTGGCTTCTTTAGTCTTAAGTTCACACCAAACATGGCCGGCTCTGTCACTCCGCCGATGATGGCTGTGATGGTACTGGAGGCTGCCGTTGATTTAGTCCTTTTGTCTTTACATCTTATTGCTACGGCTGCGGCTGCTGCCCCCTGATTGATATTAGCGATAACAGCTGCTGCACAGACAATCGGCTCGTATCCAAAGGACGCAAAGGACTGCATCATATATGGGAATAAGGCTCCGTGCATACCTGTAATTACTAACAGCGGATATACAGCCGCCAGCAATGCCACACCAAAGAAACCAGTGGTATTATATAAGAACATAATTCCCTTTGCTAAATAAACTCCTAAAAAGGAACCTGCTGGTCCAATGAGACATAAGGTCAATGGAAGCATAACTATAATGGTACCCAGCGGCACTACAATCGTCTTTACGGAGTCACTTGAAATCTTTCTAAAAAACTTTTCCACATAGGACATAACAAATACTGCCATGATGACCGGGAAAATAGTGCTTGCATAGGAGGCAGCGTAAACCGGAAGACCAAAGATGGACATTCCTACCCCTTCTGCTACATTGGAAACCATTTTGGGGTGAATTAAAATTGCTCCAAGCAGCATACCAAGCCCCATATTGGCCTTAAACTTATTGGCTGCGGTAGCACCTAAAAAGACTGGAAGGAAATAAAATCCTGCATCTGATGCAAAGGATAGAACCGCGTGTGTCGGCATATCCGGGGTCAAAAATCCAAGAAGTTCGCCCAGTATGATAACCACCTTTAACATACCTGCGCCAATGAGGGCTGGTATCAACGGCATTAAGCTTCCTGAAATGCCGTCTAAAACTGCACTTATACTAAACTTTTTCTTATTGTCATCTAAATTTTCCTCTACTGTTTTTTCAGAAGCCAGACCTGCCTTTTTACAGATCAGCTTATACGCATCACCAACAGATTGTCCGATGATAATCTGTAATTGTTCGTTGGACCATTGAGCTCCTATGACTCCGTCTATTTTCTTAATTTCGTCTATATGGGCAATGCTGGTGTCCTTTAAATTAAATCTTAAACGTGTCATGCAATGACCAAAGTAACTGATATTATCTTTACCGCCGATGAGCTCCAGTACTTTTTCTGAAAGCTCTTCATATCTTTCTTTTTTTGCCATGGCTTTTCTCCCTCTCTTGTTTAAAATGTTCTTATTGAAATAAAAAAACCGAAGAGACGCAATGATTTTATTGCGTCAGCTCCGGTCATGCCTCCCTAAGAGTAACAATCCTTAATTCGCTGTATTATTTTTCAAGATTCGGCTGATGTGTATCATCAGGTACAAAATCTCATCCTGTGTAATTTGTTCCTGGAGCTTATCTCCTATGATGGAACTTATCTTTAAAGAGCATTTATAGATTTCCGGGCTTTCTTCTTTCATGATTTCAAAAAGTTTGCCGTTATCATCCTCAAATTGCTTCTTCTCCTCAATCCGCTTCAGGCTATATCTAAGGTGCATCACAAACCGATTGTAATTGAACCCTTTCCGATCAATGGATACTCCGAACCATTTCTCGATTTCATTGGTGATCCCATCAATTAACAACTCCACATCCCATTTTGAGGAATCGTTTATGTTCTCTTCTTCTGCATTGACAAAATGCATTGCAATGTTGGTAATCTCACTCTCCGGTAATTTAACCAGAAGCTTTTTTTGAATCAGGTTCACTGCATACCTTCCAAGCTCTGTTTCAGCCGGATAAAGCTGTTCCACATCGTAGGAAAACAACATCTTCATCTTCTTAAATTTCTTTAAACGAATCAATGCAAAATTAATATGATCAGCCAGTCCCGGCAACAGGTTGGGATTCAGCCTGCAGTCCAAGGTATTCTGGGCCCTTTTTACAATCAGGGCTGACACCTCGAAGACTTCCTCCGGAATTTCTTCTAAGAGCTTATAGTAGCTCTTATCCATCCGATAGAATGTCATAGAAATGGAACCAAGGTCTGTTATCTGGTAGGGCATAGAGGGAAATCCAATCCCTTTTCCAAAGGCAATCAATTCTTTATTATTATCATCTACACATATTGCCACATTGTTGTTGATCTTCTTAATCGCCTTCATGATTATTCCTTTCATCCGTATTTTTAGATAACAAAAAACTCCTTGAATGCACACCAAATAAATCAGGTGATGCCTCAAAGAGTAACAAACCTTACGTCTATGATTAGTATAGCGGATAACCAATATTATGTCAACGTGTGAACTTTCATCAAAATGCAGATGGTTTTTTATACAATATGCACAATGAATTACTGATATCTAAATCTTTGAATGAATATAAATTGCAACCAGCAAAAAGGAGCGACCTGACCTATCACCTTATCATACTTATCTGACAGATTCTTATAAAACACCATTCTGTCTTGGTGAAATGCCGTATAGTTACAGTCGCTCCTGACTGCCAGCCTCTTATAAAATATTGAGATTGATTTTGATTTATAGTTTATTGAAGCAGACTTTGAAACATCTTTGTTTTAAATGCTTGATTATCAATTGCTTTACACACCGTTGAATTTGGCTTCTGAACCGTAAACCCATCTGAGACTGCCAGTACGGCCCCGTCATCTATAATCACTTGTCCATAGGTGATTGGGTCCATGATACATGTCTTAGAAAAGCACTCTGCTGAATTCGTAACGATCTCAGGCCAGAGAACTACCCCCATGGCCACTGCATCCGGCAGATCCACGATATGCTCACCGCTGCGTTTTAGATTGTACTCCAGCAAAGACTGATTGCATTTAACTGCAAAAACGGCTTCTTCCTTCCCACTCTCCATCAGCAGTTCCATATCATTTTTATTCAGTGCAGCGTCTCCAAGACAAATGTCAAAGCCTATAATGGTGATTGGGATTTCCGATCTTAGCATGATGTCATAAGCTTCTGCGTCAACGTAAACATTAAATTCGGCAACCGGTGTTGTATTACCTCTTCCAAAGCCAGCGGTCCCCATGGAATAGATATGCTTTACCTTTTTCATGATGGAGGGCTCCTTCATAATCGCTAAAGCAATATTGGTAACAGGGCCGATAGCAACGATTTCAATTTCACTTGGATAACGTTCCACCATATTTAAAATGGCATCCACTGCATGCATGTTTTCTGGCATTAACAAAGGGTGGATTAGGTCTAAATCTCCCATTCCATCATTCCCGTGGACATTCACAGCGGTTACTAATTCCCTCATCAGCGGCTTAGAAGCACCTGCATATAATGGTGGCTTCTGCCCATTGGTAACCTGGATCGTCATTAAAGCATTCTTTGTCGCTAATTCAAGGGGCACATTCCCACAAACAGTTGTAATTGCCTCAATCTGAATATCCTTTGATTTTAAGGCCATGATTAAAGCAACTGCATCATCACTGCCACAATCCGTATCAATTATAATTCTTCTCATATGACCTCCCATGTAATCTTATTCGTTTTTTCAGGACTGATTCCTGTTGATTAAATTCTACGACAGATGGTAATATATAAATAGGTCAAATGACCAAAACTGAAAATAAATTGGAGGTCAATATGGATCTGTCTCATTTTATCAATACCGCACCGGAATTTTTGAAAACTTCCTTTGTCTATAAAGAGCACAGCAAAGGAAGTTATATCTTATATCCGGGAGAAGAAAATAATTACCTGTACATCCTCATAAAGGGAACCGCTGATGTACTGATTCAAAATCCCTCGGGGGCTGGTTTTGTGCTATACACATATGAGGCATATCAATGTTTTGGGGAATTGGAGCTCTTTCATAATGATACAAAAACACTTGAGGTTGTGGCCCATACAGACTGCAGCACGATTCTAATTCAAAAAGAACAGGTCTTTGAATGGATGAAGGCTGACTTTGAATTCACTAAATTTCTTATCAGGCAGCTTACAGAAAAGCTTATACGAAGCTCTCAAAAGCTTACTTCAATTTCACTGTTAAGCGTAGGCGACCGGCTTCTTTACTGCATTTATACTCATCACAAATCAGGTGATTTAGCGACGCTTACGAAACAAGACGTTTGTACTGAGACACTCATCCCAATCAGGAGCTTAAATCGTTCCATTGCCGAATGCAAGCGCAATCATTACTTTGAATTTCGCCAAAAGCGGTTTCATATTCTCTCTGAAGAAAAGTTAGAAATGTATTGCTCCTCGTTGATTTAATGACTAAGGGGTAATACTTCTTCTTACTTCATTACTTTTTCAAAGCGGAAGAAATAATCTCCACCCACCATATCTTCAGGGATTGTTACATCTTTGTGATGGGGATTGAAAAATTCTACCGCAGAGAATCCACAGCGATTGATATAAAAGTGAATGTTCCTCTTTTCAAAATAAGGGGTAAACGTTTCCCACACCTTTGTGTCGGGATGATGTTTCTCTATGGCCTTCCAAATCTCCTGCCCAACGCCCCTGCTCTGCACACCATGCTTTACATAGAGAAAATCAAGGTGATTATGCTGGGTGGATTCATTGATTACAACAATTGCACCGCCTACTATATCTTCATCCGCTACCGCTTTGTACGCCACGGACCCTTTGTTTGAAAGAGATTTATCTATGTCCTCTTCTGGCAGTATTTCAACATCTAATTCACCGAACTCATGAGCTGCCCCCTTTTGAAATGCCTCTTGCATATCTTTTTTATAGGCGGCAATGTCATTATCACAGATTGGTATTAATCTTATATTCATTTGTTCATTCTCCTCTATAAGTTTTAATTTATCTATAACCTATCATACTTACTTATCACAGAAAAAACAATGTGATATCGGTATGGTATCCATGATTATATGGAAAGAGCAGATGGCACTTAAAATAAGTCCCCATCTGCTCTAGTAATTTGATGTTTCTTTTTGTATGTTTCTTTTTATCAATGCCATCCGCCTGAGTGATAACTTTCTATCCCCTAGGCGGCGCTATGAATATTGCTGTGCTTACTGTGATATTTTATGAGTTCTTGTAAATTCAACGCCTATGTTCTTATTCCGTTTTTCCACTTTACCAGAACCGATCTTTTTTTCAGCCTGTAAAAAGCCGCCTTTTGCTTTCTTTTCTTCAATTAACTTTTTCATTTTCTCTATATCGTTCATTGACATTTCGTTTTCTCCATTATAATAAATCCGTTTTCAAGTTACCAGTTGTAGTACAGTCTCTTTCTATATTGAAAAATTTAAAGACGTTATATTATAGTGTAAATGACTTTGTAATCTTTGGCAATAGAAATCACTGCCATTTAATTATCCCGTCCTTATATCTGCTATTGATTCAGTTCGTAATAATCCATTCGGTATGTCTCCTGGAATCCACAGGATTGATACAGGTTCAGCGCTTTGGAATTTCCGGTGGCGACCTGAAGCATAATTTCCGTTGCCTTTGCCTCTAGTAGTTTTTCTATGGATTTTAACAAGAGTGCCCGTCCATATCCTTTCCCGCGGTATTCCGGCAGTATCCCTAACCCGTAGATTCCTCCGGTGACTCCATTGATTGTTTCCAGCTTCACCTTGCCAATGACCTGTTGGTCTTTTTCCAGCAGATAAGTTATGTTGCCATGTTCTTCTTCATCTTCAAGCAGAGGAATCTTTTCGTCAGCATCTTCCTCATTCTCTTCTCCCGTAATGTCAGAAAAATAAATTGCGTCTTGTCTTGCAATCTCTCTGGCATCCTCATTGGTTGCTTTTCTAAAAGTGAGACCAAGAGTTTCCTTCTGGATTGTCTCATAGGTCTCCCGGTTTAGATACATCTCAAATTCAGAAGATTGATAGATGGCTCCTGCCTTCTCTAAAAATTTCTGACCGGAAACAGATCTATGATCACACAAAGCAAGAATACTTCCTGATTTTCTCTTCTTGCATTCTGAAACCACCAGCTCAAGCAGCTTAGTAAAAATCCTCTGCCTTCTGTAATCAGGGTGTACCATGCCGTTAATCTCCATGGCTGGACCTCCAAAGCTGCATAAGCCTATATATCCGATCAACTGCTCTCCATCAAAGTACATGAATTCGTTGATGTGGTGATGGCACACTTTGTCTGTACTGGTTTCTTCTACGCTAAGTTTATAGTCTAGCTCGAGCTTGAAAGAAACTTGATCTTCGTTGGCACATAGAGTTTCCAGTGCGTGAATTTGTTGGTAATCCTGACGGGTCAGATTATTTTTCAGCTTGATCCAAGGTTCTGTGATTGTTTTACTCAAATAAAATCCTCCTGATAAATTGTACATATGTTGTTAGGGCACTATAAACGGCCGTTGGCCGCAGTCCTAATAATTATACTACCTTACTTAGCCTTTGTCATTGTTAATTCTTGTATTTACGCCTTCCAGTTTGCAAGAAGTGAGCTTGACAAAAGAAGGATTGATGAGGTAACATGAAAGAAGCAATCAAAGGAGATAAACTACAATGCGGCAGGGTATTCTTAAATAACAATCAATTGAATGATGTCAGGTATGAAAGATGAGGCCTTATTACAGATGTAATAGGTTTGGTTTTTGTACCTTTATTTAAGAATACTTTCATATATTATTGATGCCACGCTGTAAATTAACCCTCTTACAGTTTTTTCATGTTGTGCTCATAATTGTTATGATAGCAAGCCCCTGTGATGAAAGTATTCTGATCACAGGGCTTTTTTTATTATAACAATTCTTTGAGGTGCAATTTATGAAAATTTTAAATATAGGTATTCTGGCGCATGTAGATGCAGGAAAAACAACATTAACAGAAAGTTTGCTCTTTACCAGCGGTACCATTGCTGAATCGGGACGTGTGGATAGCGGTTCTACTATTACTGATTCTATGGCACTGGAAAAACAAAGAGGAATCACAATACAAGCCTCCATAGCCTCCTATGAATGGAACAATGTTAAAATTAATCTTATTGATACTCCAGGGCACATGGATTTTTACTCCGAGGTAGAGCGTTCACTAAATATATTAGACGGTGCCATTTTGTTGATTTCAGCCAAAGACGGGATACAGGCTCAGACACGTATTTTATTTGATGCCATCAAAAAAAGAAAACTTCCCACTTTAATTTTCATCAATAAGATCGACCAGCCTGACATTGATCTTGATTCCCTTTATAAAGACATCAAGGAGAAATTAACCTCTCACATTTTAATCATGCAACGCATTGATAATGAAAATGCACTTATCACCAGCAGACCGGATCAACTAACCGATGAATTTAGAAATATAATTATTGAAGGGGATGAGGCTTTGCTTGAGAAATATGTACTGGATCAGCCCATTACAACCGAGGAACTATTTATGAGCAGAGCGAAACATATGAGTAACGCCAGCCTTTTGCCTATCTATCACGGCAGTGCCCTTAAACATATAGGTACAAAGGAACTGATGGATGGTATTATAATGGAATTCCAGTCTTATACATTACAACCAGACCCTAACTTTTCTGCGCTGGTATATAAGATCGAAAGAGATGACAATCGGAACAAACGCACCTATATGCGTATTTGGGGCGGAACACTAAGAACTCGTGATGTACTAAAGTTAAAAAATCATTCTGACAGCATTAAAATAAAGAAATTAGAGATGTCCAGCAATGGAAAAATCGTTGAAACCGATCGTGTTCCATGCGGTGATATTGCAATTCTTCCCAATGAAACCCGATGTAAAATTGGAGATTCCATAGGGGCGATACCTTATAAAAATATAATTTTAAATAATCAAAATCTGATCATGCAGTCCAACATTGCCCCTGTCTATCCTTCCGACAGAGCGCGTCTGCTGGAGGCCTTGTCGGAACTGGCAGAAACTGACCCTCTTTTGCAATACAAATTGGATTCCAGAAGCACTGATATCATTATGGAGTTTCTTGGAAAGGTGCAAATGGAAGTAACCCTTTCTTTATTGCAGAGCAGATACCACCTTCCTGTGAAAATAGAAAATGTAACAACTATTTATAAGGAACGGCCCATTAAAAAAACAGCATTCACTGCTCATATTGAGGTTCCGCCAAATCCTTATTGGGCATCCATCGGATTATCCATAGAGCCGCTTCCCATCGGAACCGGTCTATGTTATGAAAGTAAGGTTTCCTATGGATATTTAAATAAATCATTTCAAAATGCTGTGGAAGAGGGGATTCGATACGGCTGTGAGCAAGGGCTGTATGGATGGGAGGTAACCGATCTTAAGGTTTGCTTTGAATATGGTGTATATTACAGTCCTGTAAGCACACCTGCTGATTTTCGACATTTGGCTCCCATTGTACTGGAGCAGGCTTTCAGACAGTCAGGTACGGAGCTGCTAGAGCCCTGTTTATCCTTCGAACTTTACATTCCACAAGACTGCAATGCACGTGTTTATAATGACCTGAAGAAATATCATGCAGAAATTGAATCTATGAAAACACAGCATAATGAAATTATAGTGTCGGGAAAAATTCCAGCACGCACATCCCAATTATACAAAGAGCATCTTTCAGAGTTCACAAATGGCCGTGGAGTTTATTTAACCGAACTAGCAGGCTACCAGCAAAATACTGGTGAAACTTTTACACAAGCCAGAAAACCAGATGACAGGTTGGACAAGACCCGCCACTTATTTAACAAGACCTATGACGAGATAAGTAAATAATCACATAAATCAGCGATTATATTGATAAAAATAAAGGCAGGAATTTGGCCTGATAAGCCAGATTCTTGCCTTTTCCTTATTATTCTAGAATCGATTCAACTTGCTACTTTATTTCAAGTTTAAGCGATATTCTTTATTTTATAATTATCAAACTGTTTCCAGAAATAATTAATTGCGGTTGCAGCTATTGCCAGTCCAATTACCCCTTCCCCATTTACGATAAATATCTTACCATGAACAATCCCCTGTTTTCCAGTGTAGATATCACCCAAGATTGCGGTGTTCCATGTATTCCAGATAGAATGATAGAATATTACAGGTATTATGCTATCTGACAAGTAATAGCAAAATGAAAAAGCAAAATTTGAAACAAATACAACTGCCGCCTGAATCACACATATAAGTAGTGGATTTCCAAGCCCTGTTAACTTCGCTAATAAATAGACAACTGGTATATGATACAATGACCAGACTGCTCCTGTCAATAAAACTGCTTTCTTCTTTCCGTAAATACTGGTTAATTTGGGAAGCAAATAACCTCTCCAACCATATTCTTCACCAAGTGCAGAAAACAGTCCAATTAAGACGGTTACCAGGAGCCTGATAATCCAAACAACCGGTTCCTTGTCTAACACAACCGTACCTTGCCCAAGCATAACTGCTATCCCTGCACATATCATAACAAATACAATTGGATAGAGACACCCAAACAGCATTGCTTTTCTATTAAAACGCTTTTTTAATATTTTCTCTTTCATGCCCGTTTTCTTTTCTTCGATTTTATGAAAGATGATTGTCATAATCAAAGGAATAAACATGATGAGTCCAAAATTATTTATTGCTGTTTTTGGATTTAAAAATATCAGACCCGTTAAGCCCCAGGATACTGCAAGTATCGTAATTATGTATTTTTTCATTATTTAGCCTTTCTATCACTTTCATTTAATCAAAATAGATTGCACCAGCCATACAGTACTCTTGGCATGAACGAAAAAATACTTATGTCAAGTTATAGTTATAGTTATAAATAAACTGCAACCCCAGCGCTTCATTTCTTCTAAGGCCCGTATCGGAAAAACCAGCTTTTCTATAAAGATTTTGGGCAGTCGGGCAGGTATATTTGCATGGTTAACGACAAGAACTATGGCTAAAGCCCTTAGCTTACACTATTTTACACCCGCTATATTGAGATATACAATAGGCTTTTTATATTTAGTGATTAAATTAATTCCAATTTTTGAATCTATGGTTCTGAATAATAGTTATCAATTATATTCAGTGCTATTTCTTTTGCCTTTGGTCCCCATGAGTCCTTTCTGTTTTCCTCGGTTAAATGCACTGCGAAGTAGTATCTTTCACCATTTTTATCAAACATACCTACAAACCAGCCTTTACCATTTTTTCCTGAACCTGTTTTTCCGTAGATAGAGAGCCTTTCATCTTTCTGAATTAGCATCACCTCTTTGAGAATATTGATATTCCTTTCAGAAAAATTGGTCTTGCCCTCAAAAATCTTTGCCATGGTATCTACCTGCTCTTTGGGGGAAATCTTTAATGAGGATTCTAACCAAAATCCATTCAACGCAGGCATAGAATTCGCTCCACTGCCCTCCCATTCGCTGATGTCACAATTTCCGTAATCTAATTGATCAAGCCAGTTTTGGACCTCACTATGGCCAACACGGTCTATGACTTTTCGATAGTACCATACACAGGATTCTTTAAATGCATCCTTTAAGTTTAAATCTTGATTCCATTTTTCATTGGAATATTTGGTTCCATCATATCCCATGGTCGTATTGATGGAATTTAAAACACCAGTTTCTAATCCCATTAAAGTTGAAATAATTTTAAAGGTGGAGTAAGGCGATGACTGTTCTTTGCATAACTCTTGATTATACATATAGTATGTATTTTTAGTGCTGTTGAAAAAGACAGCACAACCTTTGAAGTTGTCAAAGCAATCCGTATAGTCCACGGCTTCCATTACTGGTGCAGCTTTCGTAACCTCCATATCATTGGGAGATGTTTGCTTTTCTATTGAGGTATCCTGAGAAGTTGTGATTGCAGGAGTATCTGATACTGATGTGGTATCCTCAGATTTCACTTTATTGTTGGTATCGTTTGCTTTATTACAGCCAATACAGCTTAAACAAAGTATTAATGTTAAAAGATAAAAAATACTCATTTTAACAACCGTACCTTTTTGCAAACTCCATTTTTCTGTTTTTTTAACATTTGATATTTTCATATTGAATCCCCCTCATACAATGTTTGTAGCTTAATATTACATTTGTAATATATAAGGGATTTTATCATAATATTCATATATTTTCTACTGTTATAATAAATTCCATGTAAAAAAGCGTTGGATTAAACCAACGCCCACCCTTTCAAATATTACTTTTCCCCTATAGCAAACAGTCTCCATATACTATGAAAGCTGTCTTATACACTACATGGTAAACATATTATGCTATTCTTCCATTTTATTTATAACATCATTTATATCATAAATCTTGGCAGGTAAAATGATCGAATACCCTTCCATTATCTCTTTTATAATTCTCACTTCAAGATTCATACGTCTTTTATAATGCGCGACAATGTCTGATATATCCGAAAATCCAAATTTCTTACCATAAGGTGACTCATTTAAATATCTCATCACAAGAGGGTACCACATCTCCACGCCGTTTTCATCGGAACGCTCTTTTTTAATCTTCAAAATATTACTTTTTATATCATCAGAGTAGAGATAGAGCAATACAAAATTCTTTTGCTTGATAATCTCAAATATCTCGCTATAAAAACCGATGATTTCTTCCTCTGTCTTGCAATAGAATAATATGAGTTCTTCTATAATATTTTGAAATAAAGAGCACTCAAACAGATTTCCTGTTCCTTGAAATTTTTGTAATCGGCTCATTATTATGCCTTGAAAGTCATCAAATGACCGCTTTCCATTATAGATTTCATACTGCTCCATATAATGATGAAACCCTTTTACATCCGTGACAATTTGCGTATATTCTACAATAAAATGATTATCTTCTTTTTTTGTATGCTTTTCTATCTCTGGCACTAAATCAGGAAATCTTACGAGAGATTGCTGATATTCTTCCTCTGTCATATAGCTGCACCATGCCAGCTCAACTGGAGAAATATCTCCTTCTAAATACATATGGTATCCATTGAGTTTTTCATATAGTGATTTCATCAATGTTGATTTACCGGACCCCTGTATTCCTTCTATAAAAATATTTTTCATATTAACCCCCAATTAAGTAATGCTTCTGATGGACAGGTAAGCAGGTATTACAGATAAATTGTTAAGAGAAAGACTCATGATCTACCATATCAAGCATCTTATTAATATAACGTACCGCCTTACCCAGCACTTCATCTAAAATCATATAACTACTTTCCTCAAAATCAATGATTTCCAGATTACTTACTTGTTATATAGATAAGAGTGCACATAAATAGAGCCTTTGTAATAGTACGATTCTCCAATTTACCCTTCACTCCTACTGCCTATCTCAAGTAGGTTCCCCTCCGGATCGGCAACATAAAAGTTTCGTATGCCGAAAGGATAGGTTATGGGTTCTCCAGTCGGAAACTTTGCGCCTAGCTTTAATAGTCGCTTATATTCCGCATCCACATCGGCAAAACAGGGCAGCCAAAGAGCAATTTCAAATGTCTGATTAATCCCTTTTGGAGGAACGTAGCTCTCCCCTATTGCCTGCACAAATGCTTTCCTGCTATACATGAACAAGGATAGCTCACCGCTAGCCGTTTCAAACTCTGCGAAATCCCCACCAGCCCATTGAGTATCAAATCCCAATGTATCTCTGTAAAATCGAACCATGCTGTCCATGTCGCTGGCATATAGACAAGCGCCTACTCTTACATTTTTTCCGTTCATTATCATCCATCTCCTTTAAAATTATATATTTAATTGAAAAACAGATTGTTTTATCTAACTTTCTAAAGCTAATTCACCTTAATACTGATTAATAATATCTTACATCAGTTTATATATTTAAGCAAATTTTAGATATTCTCATTTAAAAATACCTACTTTTAATTCTGGTCATAAGTGTGCCTACATGGTTCATTTTATCACTCCATTATAAGATTAGTCAGTATCTGCTTATCTGTTTTACCAAGGCTTGAACATAACAGTTCACTGTATTATATATATTGCGCAAGAGCTTGAATTCCTTTGGAAATCTGAGCCTCGTTCGCATTGCCAAACCTCATAATAAGGCTGTCATTATACTGATCTTTGCGAATGGTGTATCGCTCGGCTGGGTAGAATTTGATACGATGCTCCTCACGCTCCATTACAGTCAAAGAATCAACATTTCGTCCTGGCCAAGTTGCAATAAGCTGCAAACCCGCAGCATCACCCTATATTTGAACCTTTTCTCCGAACGTATCCGTCAACCCATGAATCAGGTGAGTTCTTTGCAATATGTGACGTTTTAAATACCCTTCGTTCATAAATCGAGCCAATGTCAATTGTGATAAGACAGGACACTGCACATCGACTGTACGTTTAAGCTGCACAATCGATTCTACCAACTCTTGTGGGGCTACAAATTATTATTGACACAGCAATATCTATCATGTATAATCACAGATAAATACAGTCTATATTATCTTTAAGGAGGAGCTATTATGAAATATACGAAGGCAACAAATTATGCTTTGCATATAATAGCCTATTTCGTTAAACAAGAAGGCAAAGACAATTTAAGTCTTCAGCCTTTAGCTAGTCACATGGATATATCACCTACCTACCTGTCCAAGATACTAACTCAATTGGTCAAGGCTAACCTTATTCAATCTACGCCTGGAGTAAACGGAGGTTATAGCCTTAGGAAACCTAAGACTGATATAAGCTTTTATGACGTCATTCAAGCCATTGAAGGCAGTGGCGCACTTTTTACTTGTGAGATGGACGAGAATCGCGATTGTCAGATAGAAAAGGTTATGAGAGACGCCGAAGAGAAAATGGTCAATCACCTTAAAGAAAAACATATTTATGACATCGTATAAAAAATGAGTTAGAAAAAAGGCAGCTGCAACTGCTCATTTTTTACCACAATTATAGATATTTACAGTCTGTATTATATATAAAAGGAGGTAACATTATGAATCACATGCATCATTATAACGAATCAGATGAAAAATTTGCAAACAAAATTGCTTTTTTAGATAGCAGGCAAAGGGAGTATCTTATATCACCAGAGACACTTATTAGACAAATGCCAATTCAAAATGAACATACTTTGCTCGATGTTGGTGCCGGCTCAGGTTTTTTTACAATTCCTATGGCAGAAAACACATCCGGCAAAGTGTACGCAGTGGATCCTGATAGACGTATGCTCAGTGTTATAGAAGAAAAGGCCAAGGAAAAAGGGCTTACTAATATTGAACTGATTCAGGATTCTATTGAAAACTTAAGCATTCAAAATAACAGTATTGATTTTGTTATGGCCTCTTTAATACTTCACGAAGTAAGTTCACTCGCAAAAGCGCTCTCTAGTATATTTGACGTGCTAAAAACAGGAGGACACTTGTTATGTCTGGAGTATGAAAAGGACGACTTAATTATCAATGGTCCACCAATGTCCATTCGAATTGGCTCAGAGCAACTCGAAAAAGCTTTGTCATTGATTGGCTTTAAAATTTTGAAAACCACTAAAATTAATGATGCCATATATACTGTTTTAGCTGTTAAGAAGGAGAAATAAAATATGGAATCAAATACTGATTCTCTCATTACCATGCCAGTCAGTAGACTTTTACTCAAATATTCACTTCCCGCTATTGCTGGTATGATTATTAATTCCTTATATAATTTAGTTGATAGAATATTTGTTGGCAGAATTGGTAGTCTTGCCATGACCGGAATAGGATTGAGTTTACCATTTATGATGATGCTATCCGCCGTAAGTTCCTTAGTTGGAATAGGAGCTTCAGCACTCATTTCTATTAAGTTAGGAGAAAATAATAAGGATGAAGCCAAAGACATACTTGGCAATGCCATAACATTGCTTGTTGGTTTAATGCTTCTCATGACATTTTTAGGACTGACGTTTAAAATTCCTATACTGAAAGCATTTGGTGCCAGTGATGCAACTATGCCTTATGCACTGGATTATATGATCCTAATTCTCTATGGTTCTGTATTTCAAGGCATTGGAACAGGACTAATAAATGTGATAAGAGCTGCAGGACATCCTCTCAAATCAATGGTGATTGTGCTTATTGGAACACTCACTAATATTATTTTGGATCCGCTTCTCATTTTCACTCTTGATATGGGCATCTCTGGTGCGGCTTGGGCAACAATCATCGCACAACTCGTAACAGCCATCATGGTTATACATCACTTCCTCAGTAAAAAGAGTCAAATAAGAATTGAAATGAATAAATTAAAGCTCCATTTCGTGACTATAAAATCGATACTCAGCATTGGATTTGCTCCATTCGCTATGCAGTTATCTTCAGTTGTTGTCAGTATCATATCCAACAACGCACTTAAAACATATGGCGGTGACGTAGCCATAGGTGCAATGACCATAATCAACTCTGTGATGGTTCTGTTTCTTATGTCTGCTATGGGTATCACGCAAGGTGCTGCACCAATTATAGGCTTTAATTTTGGCGCCAAACGCTTTGACAGAGTTAGACAGGTATTAATACTGGAACTGGCTGCTGTTTCTTCAGTCTGCACAATCACATTTATACTTGTTCAGGCTTTTCCTGTAATGCTTTCAAGTATCTTTACCCGTGAACCAGACCTTATTTCAAAGGCAAGTACCGGAATGCGTCTGTTTTTACTCATGCTTCCGCTTATAAGTGCTCAAATAGTAGGAGCAAGCTACTTTCAAGCTATTGGTGAAGCAAAAAAGGCAACATTTTTAGGACTTTTAAGACAAGTATTTTTACTGATACCTCTACTGCTTATTTTACCTAATTTCTTAGGATTAAATGGTGTATGGGGAGCTGGTGCTCTGTCTGACCTTATCTCTAGCCTTGTTGCCATGGTCTCTTTAAAATTGGCATTCAACACATTGAAGAAACTCCAAAATGAATAGCTTTCAAAAGAAATTGAAAATATAATTGATAACTTGCATAGCTAATCCTTGAATTGCTATAAATTCAAGGATTTAGCTCATACAAGAGTTAATAATGCCACCGTCTCCACATGTCCAGAATGCGGAAACATATCACACCCTCTAACCCTACTAAGCTCATACCCTCTCTCCGCCAAATACTTCAAATCCCTTGCAAGAGTAGCAGAATCACAGCTCACATAAACCACCCGCTTCGGCCCCATCTTCACAATGGTATCAAGACACACCTCATCACACCCTTTTCTAGGCGGGTCAACCACAATCACGTCCGCATACACCTGATTCTTCTCAAACTGCTCCGGAAGTACTTCCTCGGCCTTCCCAACAAAGAACTCCACATTCTCCATACCATTTAATTTCGCATTCTCCCTGGCGTCCTCAATGGCCTGAGGCACGATCTCAACTCCATACACCTTTTTCGCCTTCTGAGCCAAAAACAGTGATATAGTTCCAATGCCACAATATAGATCCCAAACCGTTTCCCCACCAGTAAGCCCGGCATATTCAAGGGCTGTACCATAAAGCTTCTCCGTCTGCACCGGATTAACCTGATAGAAGGAAAGAGGGGATATCCGATATTTCACATCTCCGATATAATCTGAAATATATCCAGGTCCGTAAAGGTTCTCCACCTGATTTCCCATAATCACATTGGTCTTTTCCCGATTGACACTATAAGAAATGCTGGTCATACCCGGAATCTTTAAAAGCTCCTCTACCAGCTCTTCCTGATGAGGCAGGCTCTTTCCATTAATCACCTGACAGACCATCAGCTCCCCGGTCTTAAATCCTTTCCGAATCAGCGTATGGCGAATAAGCCCCTTATGAGTTTCCTCATCATAAAGGCGAAGTCCAAACCGCTCCATATGAGCCTTAATTATCTTAAGAATATCCTCATTCTCTTCTATTCCCAGCAAGCAATCCTCACACCCAATGATAGAGTGAGTACGTCCTGCATAAAATCCAGTGATAATATTGTCTTCCTTATCCATTCCCCATGGAAACTGTGCTTTGTTCCGGTATCTCCACGGCTCGTCCATTCCAATAATAGGAAGCATGGGAATCTCAGTAAATCCACCAATCCTAGTCAAGTTATTGTATATCTTTCTTTCCTTAAATGTAAGCTGCTCCTTATAATCCATGGCCTGAAGCTGACACCCTCCGCATTGCCTTGCGACCGGGCACTTTGGTTCCACACGGTTTTTAGACGGTTCCAGGATTCTCTCCATCCTTGCAAAGCCATAGGACTTCTTGGTCTTCATAGCCTTTGCTTCTACCCTGTCTCCGATTACTGTATCTTTAATAAACCAGGTAAAGCCATCGGTCTTACCGATTCCTTCCCCGGTCTCGCTGATATCTTCAATGACTGTTTCGAACTTGTCATTTTTCTTCCACTCTGACATAACATCCTCCATCTTGACACGTTTGCCATAGAAGCCTGTAAGCTTCCAACACCGGCATTTTAGATTATTTCATGTACACCTATTGTATCTTTTTTTTCATCAGTACGCAAGAAAACCTTTTTCCCAGTATTGTAAAGAAAGAAGGAGACAAAAAAAGAACGAAACATACCAGGAAAGGCTACGCCTTTCCTTCCTGCTCCGCTCCCGAAAATTTATTTGCCTTTTCCGTTGGCTTTTTCCATATGGATATTTTTTCCTTTGATCTTTACATCTTTCATGGCTTTTAATACAATGTCCGCATTTTCTCTAGGAACTTCTACGAAGGTGTATTTGTCATACATGTCGATGCTTCCCACCATTTTACCTGGCATACCGGATTCTCCGGCGATGGCTCCAAGGATATCACCTGGCTTCACGTTCTGGTTCTTGCCGATGTTGATGAAGAGACGAGCCATGTCTTCTCTTTCTCTGGAGGAATCGCCTCTGCCGCCGCGTCCGCCGTTGCTTCTGCCACGACCACGTCCGCTGTTGCCGCCAAAATAGCCATCCAGCTCATCAAGGGAACGAGGTTCTCTTGTATCGATGATATCTTCGTTCTCTTCGCCCATCAATTTTCTAAGAAGAGCTGCTGCTAAATCCAGAGAGGTGTAATCCTCTTCCAGAAGCTTCTTTTCAATGATGTTTACCATGTTACTTAAATCAGTCTCACCGATGGTACCAGCAACGCTCTCTAAAATCTTATCAACCTTAATGGCTGTTACGTCATTTAAAGAAGGAATGGCCTGAGGTACGATCTTGGTCTTGCAGTAACGCTGAATGTCGCGGAGCTTGTAAACTTCCTTGCCTACAACAAAGCTGAATGCAATACCTTCTCTGTTCGCACGTCCGGTACGGCCGATTCTGTGTACATAATACTCATCGTCCTGGGGAAGGTCGTAATTGAATACCGCTTCTACGTCGTCTACGTCGATTCCACGGGCTGCAACGTCTGTAGCCACAAGGATCTCTGTCTTACCGTTACGGAAGCTGTTCATGACCCTGTCACGCTGTATCTGCTTTAAGTCACCATGAAGACCTTCTGCAAAATAACCGCGGCCCTGAAGGGACTGAACCAGCTCATCTACCTGCTTTTTGGTATTACAGAAAGCAACGGAAAGCTTTGGTGCGTACATATCAAGAAGACGGCACATAACTTCTACCTTGCTCTTTGGTTTTACTTCATAGTAATACTGGGTTACTTTCGGAACGGTCAGTTCTTTTTTTACCACTTTCACAGTTACCGGCTCCTGCTGGAACTTTCTTGCGATTTCCATAATAGCTGGAGGCATGGTAGCGGAGAACATAACAGTCTGGCGTTCTTCCGGAAGCTGGCTTAAGATGGTTTCCATGTCTTCTAAGAATCCCATGTTCAGCATCTCGTCAGCCTCATCCATAACAACGGTATGAACAAAATCAAACTTAACGGTCTTGCGGCGCATATGGTCCATCACACGGCCTGGAGTACCGATAATGATCTGTGTACCGTCTTTTAAGGAACGGATCTGCTTCACAATATCCTGTCCGCCGTAAATTGGAAGAACTTTTACGCCATGCATATATTTTGAAAGCTTACGGATTTCATCTGCTACCTGGATAGCAAGCTCTCTCGTAGGGCAGAGAGCAACCGCCTGAAGCTTTTTAACCTTAGGGTCTATTTTCTGTAACATAGGAATACCAAAGGCTGCTGTTTTGCCGGTACCAGTCTGAGCCTGACCGACGATATCTCTTCCTTCCAACTGCACCGGAATTGCCTGGGCCTGGATAGGAGATGCCTCTTCGAATCCCATATCTGCTACAGCCCGCAGAATTCTTTCATCTAACTGTAATTCTTCAAATCTAACTGTTTCCATAAATGATTAATTCCTTTCTCATGGCCTGCCGGGTTCCCATGTTGCCGACGGCCGCACACACACACTTTCGCAAACAAAACGAGAGGTAACAGGCACGTTTCAGACCTTCATCCTCTCGTTTCACACAAATGTAAACTATAGCAGATTTTTTTTTCAGTGTCAAGGAGTGATGGTTACATTTCCTTGTCTTATTTCAGAAACAGTGGAAACTACAAATATTTGTCAAATTGATATTTTTTTCTCAAAGCAGACAGATTCCGTTCTGTTTTCATAATGACCGTAGTTTGGAATGATCTGATATCCATTTCTTAGATAAAAGGATATGGCCGTTTCATTGACCTTGCGGGTTTCTAAACGGAACACCTGATACCCCATCTCCCTGGCCTGGCATTCCAGATAGGATAATATCTGGTTTCCAGCTCCCACTCCTTTTACCTTTGCATACATACGCTTAACCTCAGCAGTCCTTTCATCCATAGGACGAAAGGCACCGCAGCCAA
Source organism: Lacrimispora xylanolytica (assembly GCF_026723765.1). Lineage (NCBI taxonomy): Bacteria > Bacillati > Bacillota > Clostridia > Lachnospirales > Lachnospiraceae > Lacrimispora > Lacrimispora xylanolytica. The sequence continues at coordinate 417,790 of NZ_CP113524.1, read as the reverse complement.
CGGGCATGCCACTTTCATCCCTGGCAATTACGAACATGGCTCTATCCTTGCATACATCGTTTGGGTCAAAGGAATTTCTTCCACCGCTTCCCGTAATATCTTTAAGCGTCTTAGATAGCTCCGCCATCAAATGAATGGCCTCTTCTGAAAATGGACTGGTCGGCGCCATCGTAATATGTTTTCCATTCATAACAAATCTCCTCTGGTGAACCACTGGTAAACAGCTATAAATAATTAATAGCCCCTTGAAAAAGAATCAGGTTTCATCCTTTTCTTTTTCAAAGGGCTATTTAAATAGGAAACTTCTCCCATTTTATTCTTCCCCAAAAAGCTGACGGACCACACCAGCAATGAGCTGTGCCGTACCTGTCACTCCAAGGAGAGAGGAATCAATCATAAGGTTGGTATGCTCCGGATTGTTGGGAAGATATCCGGCATATTTTTTATGATAAGTATTTCTTGCTTTGTCCACGGACTGAATCATTCGCTTGGCCTCACTGACCGTCATTCCTAAGGAATTGACGCAGTTTTCAATCCGCTTCTGATATGGAGCATAAATAAATATATTGATGTTGTTCTTTTGATTCTCTAAGATGTGATTGGAGCATCTTCCTACCAGGATACAGCTTTCCTTTTTTGCAAGATCCAAAATGATGTCCTTTTGCACATCAAAAATGATATCCTGCATATAGTCCTCATCCGTCCCCAATGGAAACATATGGGAAAACAACAGATGCTTGGACTTTTCCTCTTCATCACTTATGGTGGAAACTGGAAGCTTTAACTTTTTTGCCACCTCTTCCACAATATCACGGTCGTAAAACTTCACTCCCAGTTCTTTGGAAAGCTCCCTTGCAATGGGACCTCCCATACTTCCAAACTCACGGGCAATCGTGATTGTAAACTTTTTCATTCAAAAAGTTCCTCCCTAACCAGTTACTATGGTTTTCTGATAACGCCTTACTACCGTGCTTAACGCAAAGCAGATGGTAAAATAGCAAAGGGCTTCGAAGGCAAACAGCATCATCATGCCCCGTACATCGTAAATGCTTCCAAGTACAACGGAACTGTTTCTCATAAATTCTGCAACGTCCACCATCTTTAAGAAGGAGGTATCTTTAATGATTGTAATGACCTGGCTTAAAAGCGCAGGAATGACCTTCTTATAAGTCTGGGGAAGTATAATGTACCAGAGAGTCTTTATAAATCCAAAGCCCTGAGACTGGGCGCTTTCAAACTGGCCCTTGGGAATGGAGTTTAACCCTCCTCTGATGATCTCTGCCATAACAGCAGAAGTAAAGAGCGAAATAGCAAACACCGATACTCCTACTTTATTCCCTTTCACCGTAAAATAGATCCAAAGAATCCACAACAGGTTTGGGGTACAGCGGAAAAATTCTGTATAGATCGCAACCAGCACGCCTGCCCATTTCCATTTGCCGGAAGCATAGGTCCGGATCAGAGCGAATATGGTACCAAAAATCATACTGATAATGGTAGCCAGGATTGCGATAAGAACCGTCATCTGTAATCCCTTAAACATAAAGATTACATTAGCCGGGGTAAAAATCTGGTGAAATAATTCTATCATGCGACCTCCTCATCTGCTGTAATCTCAAGCCTTTTTGCAGTCGGAAGCCTCATAGAACGAATCTCCAGATAGCGGGCAAGTCTTGCCAGCGGGAAACAGATGATAAAGTACATAACCGCACTGGTAAAGTATGCCTGAGCAAAGTAGCCTCGCTCGGAACCCCAGGAATCGGTAAAATACATGAGATCCATACCAGCCACCATGGCCAGAATGGAGGTGTTCTTTACTAGTCCTAGAGCCTGATTGGCAAGAGGCGGCAGGATAATCTTTATGGTCTGAGGCAAAATGATGTGATACATGGTCTCCAGATAAGAAAACCCCTGAGAAGATGCTGCCTCAGACTGTCCCTTCGGTATGGCTTCGATTCCGGTTCTTATGACCTCAGAGATGTAGGCACCATGGTAGATTCCAACACCGATGACGCCCAGGATAAACTTGGGCATACGAAATCCGGAACTGGAAAAGAGCATGGGCAGGATAGAATAATAGCACACCACCTGAAGAGCCAGAGGCGTATTCTGTATGAATTCCACGTAAATTCGTGAAAGAATCCGAAACGGTTTGAATTTTGCCGTAGAAAGCAGACCAAATACCACTCCAAGGGCAAGCGCAAGCGCAAGCCCAACAAGTGATATTTTAAGGGTCATAAGAAAGCCTGGTATATAATATTCGGGAAATGCCTGAAACAGGGCATTCCAGCGTTTTGTATCAAAAAGACCTTTAATCATGTCAATTTTCCTTTACATCACAGCTTACTGTAATTCCCATTTATCCTGAAGCTTCTTCATGGAGCCGTCAGAAATCATGGAAGTAACTTTCTCTTCTACTAATGCTGCAAGACCTGTGTTTTCCTTTGCAGATGCAACGCCGTAATCCTGCTCAGCAAAACGATCCTCTAAGATATGGTTCTTATCATTTACATAGCCGGATAAGATGGCACGGTCAACGGAGAAGCAGTCGATCTGCTTGGTTGCCAGAGCCTGAGCAAGTGCTGGGTAACCATCAAATTCCTGGAACTGAGGTTTTACCTTTAAGCCCTTTTCGTCGATATACTTTAAAGTCATCTCTTTTGTATTTGCAGACTGAGCAATTCCTACAACCTTACCGTCAAGACCCTCGATGGAAGTGATGCCGGAATCCTTATTAACTAAAAGACCAACTGCATCGGTATAGTATGGTGTAGAGAAGTTATAAGTTTCTTTTCTCTCATCTGTGATGGTAAAAGTAGCAATAACAAGATCGATTTCCCCGTTCTCTAAGAGAGGTCCTCTTGTTTTTGCGGTAACGCCCTGGAACGCAACCAGTTTTTTCTCTTTTGCTTCGTCAGCGGTACATCCGAAGATTTTTCCTGCAATCTCATAAGCAATATCATCTTCAAATCCTTCGTACTCACCTGTGGCAGTATTTTGAAGGCTGAATTTAGGAATATCGGATTTACAACCAACCTTTAAGGTTCCCCGGTCAATAATTTTCTGAACGTCAGCGGCTGCACCGTCTCCTGCTTTCGCAGTCTCCCCTGCCTTTGTAGTCTCAGCGGCTGTGGTTGTCGTCTCCGGTTTAGAACCGCAGGCGGTAATGGAAGCCACCATAGCAAGTGTAAGTGCAAGTGATAACATCTTTTTCATCATATCTGTTTCCTCCTAGATCTTTAAATTATATTAAACAAACACCCTAATGCAGGATCTTGCTTAAGAACGCTTTGGTTCTTTCATGTTCCGGGCACTCAAAGAAATGCTCTGGTGTGCCCTCTTCAAGAATATACCCGCCATCCATGAAAATTACTCGGTCCGCCACCTGACGGGCAAAGCCCATCTCATGGGTCACGCAGATCATCGTAATATTTTCCTGTGCCAGCTCTACCATAACGCTTAAAACCTCCTGCACCATCTCAGGGTCAAGGGCAGAAGTAGGCTCATCAAACAGAATGAGTGGCTGTTTGGTGCATAAGGCTCTTGCAATGGCAACTCTCTGCTGCTGTCCGCCGGAAAGCTGAACTGGATAATTACCAGCCTTTTCCTTAAGGCCAACTCGTTCCAGGCAATTTAAAGCAATCTTTTTTGCCTCTTCTTTGGGAACATGCTGCAGCTTGATGGGTGCCAGGGTAAGATTTTCTAAGACGGTAAGATGGGGATATAAATTAAATTGCTGAAAGACCATGGATGAATACTTTTTTGCCATTTCCAGATGATTCTTTTTTGTTACTTCCGTGCCTGCTACTGTAATTTTGCCGCTTGTGGGCTCCTCTAGGTAGTTGATGCACCGGATAAAGGTGGACTTTCCAGAACCGGAAGGACCTATAATAACAAGCTTCTCACCTTCCTTCACCGTCAGGCTGATATCCTTTAAAACTTCAAGGTCTCCGAAGTTCTTTTTTAAGTTTTCGACTTTCACCATATCTGGCATATTTTCATCTCCTTTCTGTGTAAAAGACTGCGAATATGCAAAAAAACGCCTAAGGGTAAATACTCTTAAGCGTCTTCGCTTAGTTTTGTTCTTTAATTGTTGTTATTATAAAAAGTTTTGTTTAAAAAGTCAAGAATTATTTTTCTAAGGTTTCTTCCTCATCCTACGTAAATTGTCAGATACAGGAGCATGCCACGTAATGCCCCGGAGATATTTCGCGCATGCCTGGAATGGATTCTTCACATTCTTTCTGAACGTCCATGCATCGGGTATGGAAGTGGCATCCGCCTGGTACATCCATGGGACTTGGGAGTTCTCCTGATAGCATAAGGCGGCTCGCCGCTCTTGCTGCCTTTGGATCAGCCACAGGAATGGCAGAAAGAAGGGCTTTCGTGTAAGGATGAAGAGGATTTTCATAGAGTTCATCACAATCTGCCACCTCTACCAGCCGCCCTAAATACATGACACCAATCCTGGTGGATATGTGACGCACCATGGACAAATCATGGGCAACGAAGAGGTAGGTAAGCCCTAATTCTTCCTGAAGATCTTCCAGCATATTCACCACCTGTGCCTGTATCGACACATCAAGAGCTGATATCGGTTCATCACAAAGAAGAAATTCTGGTTCCACGGAAAGTGCTCTGGCAATTCCGATTCTCTGACGCTGTCCACCGGAGAATTCGTATGCATACTTATGCATATCATCCGGTTTCATTCCCACCCTTTTTAAGAGTTCTTCGATTCTTCCATCCATTTCGCTGGCAGCCATCTTTCCTCCGGCCGTCAGGGACTCTTTGATGATTTCCCTTACATTTAAATGGGGATCAAGGGCTGAGTAGGGATCCTGGAAAATGATCTGCATCTGCTTATGGATAGGAAGAAGCTGTTTCCCCTTCCATCCAGTAATATCCTGACCCTTAAAATGGATGGAACCGCTGGTGGGATCATACATGCGGATGAGCGTCCGCCCAAGGGTTGATTTTCCACAGCCAGACTCCCCCACAAGACCAAAGGTCTCCCCTTTTCGGATGGCAAGATTGATGCCATCTACCGCCTTTACCTCTGCCTTTTTCCTCCCAAAAAAGTCCTTTTGGGGGAAGTATTTACACAAGTTTTTCGCTTCCAGAAGGATCTCCTGGTTATTCTGTTCCATTTACTCCACCTCCTGTTCCATGGCATTCAGCTCCTCGTCAGAAAAGATGCACAGAGCCCTCTGGGTGTCAGAATACACCCGGTACTGTGGTATGGCCTGATTACATGCTTCACAGGCGAATTTACACCGCTCGGCAAAGGGACAGCCAGGGGGAGGAGAAGCCAGGGATGGGGCCATTCCAGGAATGGCTTCCAGCCGCTCTCGGCTTCCTGACTGAGGCTTTGGAATAGCTCTTAAGAGGGCTTTTGTATAAGGATGTTTGGGAGCATAAAAGATTTCATCCGTCAGTCCCTCTTCCATAATAAGTCCGCCGTACATCACACAGATTCTGTGGCTTAAGCTTGCTACCACACCAAGGTCATGGGTAATCAGCACCACGCTCATTCCATTCTCTTCCTGAAGCTTCTTTAACAGTTCAAGGATCTGAGCCTGAATGGTCACATCAAGAGCTGTCGTAGGCTCATCTGCGATCAAAAGCTTTGGCAAACAACAAAGGGCCATGGCTATTAAAGCTCTCTGGCGCATTCCGCCGGAAAACTCGTGGGGATACTGCATAAGACGTTTTTCCGGAGAGGAAATTCCTACTTGCTTCAGCACTTCTATGGCCTCGTTATGGGCTTCTTTTCCGCTCATGTTACGGTGCCGTTTTAACACCTCCATAAGATGATATCCTATGGTTCTTAAAGGGTTTAAGGCTGTCATGGGATCCTGAAATACCATGGCAATTTCCTTTCCCCGTATCTTTCTTAGCTGCTCCGGCGTCATGGCAGTAAGCTCCCGGTCCAGGAACCGGATTTCATCTGCGGTAATTTCTGCATTGTCAGGCATCAGTCCCATGATTGATTTCATGAGAACGCTTTTTCCGCTTCCGGATTCTCCTACCACAGCAAGGATTTCCTTCTGCCCGACATGGAAGCTGACACCTCGTACTGCCTGCACCGATTTTCCATGGGTATGAAAAGTGGTGTGTACATTCCTGGCAGACAGGATTTCTTTATTTATATTGTTTGAATCTTCCACTTTTATTCCCTCACTTTATTCTTTCTCATCGTTCATGACCTTAGGCTCCACATAGACACGAAGTAAATTTCCAAGCTTATTAAAGCTAAAAATCGTTATTATGATTAAAAGCCCTGGTATTAAGGCCATGAAAAAGTTGTTCTGCATGGTTCCCTGGGCATCCTGAAGGAGACTGCCCCAGGAGGACATTGGCTGCTGGATTCCAACCCCTAAAAAGCTTAAGGAAGACTCTGTCATAATGGCATTTGCCATGCTGGTAGTGGCTGAGACGATGATGGTAGGAAATACTGCGGGGATAATATGGCGCAGAATAATAGTTAAAACACCGACTCCCGAAAACTTGGCGTATAGAACAAATTCCCTCTCTTTTAAAGAAAGAGTTTCCGCACGTACCAGCCTTGCAATCTCCATCCAGGTAAAGAGTCCGATTACAAGTATGATGGACTTAAGTCCCGGCTTTAAAAAGATGCTGACAACCGTTACTAAAATCATCCAGGGTATGGAGTGAAGCACGTCTACGATACGCATCAGTATGGCATCGATGATCCCACCGCAGAACCCGGAGATGGTTCCTACTGCAACGCCGATGGTAAGGCTTGTGAGCATGGCTAAAAATCCAACCAACAGGGAGACACGGCCTCCATAGATGACTCTTGCAAAATAATCTCTTCCCACCTCATCGGTACCAAACAGATGAGTAAAGGACGGAGATTTTAGCCGATTGATGACGTCCGTTGCATTAGGATCTACAGGAAGCAATGGGGCGATAAGGGCAAACAGGATGATAATCCCTAAGAGAATCAAGGAGAGTACTGCTGCCTTATCATGCTTTAATACAAGAATCACGCTGTCCATTCGAGTGGACCTGTTGTTATGTTTCATATTATCTTTCTTTCTCATTTGTCATCACCCCATTTCCCGGATTCGCGGATCGATGAGGCAGTACAAAATATCCGACAGAAGATTACCAAGGATCACCAGGGTTGAGGACAATACCAGGATAATCATGACAATGGGGTAATCCAGGCCCTGAATGGCTTTGATAAAGTAAGGACCTACCCCCGGCCAGCCAAATACGGTCTCTGTGATAATGGCTCCGGTTACTAATAACGGCAATGCCATTCCAAGTCTTGTAACCACCGGAAGGAGTACATTTTTGCAGACATGCTTAAACATGATTTCCCGCTTGCTGGCACCAAAAGCCTGCTGCACCAGTACATAATCCTCAGAAAACTGAGTCAGAGTGGAGGAACGGACAAACTTTATGTTGGCAGGCAGAAAGGCAAATACAAGGGTGCTAAAGGGCATGATGTAATGCCTCATAAAATCAGCCACAGAGGCTTCCATACCAACGGAATTCATTCCAACAAAGGGAAGAAGCTTCAGCTTATATCCAAAGACAAAGATAAGGAGCATGGAAAACCAGAAGGAAGGAACTGCGATTCCAACGGAAGAAAAACCGTCAATCAGCTTATCTGCTGCCCGGTTTTTATGAGAGCCTGCCAAGAGTCCCAGCACAACGGCCAGAAAGTAAGCAGTAATATAGGCTGGAAGCACCAGCTTGAATGTATTCGGAATCCTGACGGAAAGATCCGCTGCAATGCTTTGCTTTGTCACAATAGAATATCCATAATTTCCATTCATCAGTCCGTCCAGCCAGCGGAAATACTGAATATAAAGAGGCTGGTCGTATCCGTACTTTGCCTTAATTAAATCAATGGTTTCCTGGGACATCCTGGGATTTGTCATGGCATCTATGGCATCGTATGGTGAAAAATGCATGAGGGTAAAGCACAGGATTGTGATGAAAAGGACCATGGGTATGGCTGTCAATATTCGTTTTAATATATATTTGGCCATGGAATTATCTCCTTATAAAAAGGGGCATTTGCCGCAGGAAATGAAGCAGCAAAAACCCCCTTTTTCAACGTTTTATTTGAGCTTAAGCTTGGAAGTATCTTCAAAGGTGTAAACAGGAACCAGCTTTGCATCCTCGATGCCTGTAACTCTGTCTGATACCACTAAAAGACGCTTATTGGAGTACAGCGGATAGAAGCAGGCTGTATCCTGTATTTTCTGCTGAAGCTTTGTATAGATTTCTTTTCTCTTTGCTTTGTCGGTTTCTTTCCGTCCCTGAGAGAACAGCTCATCGATCTCAGGATAATTATAATGCATGTAGTTAAAACCGCTTCCGCTCTCAAAGAGGCTGGTAAAGGTATCCGGGTCAATTCCCATGATATAACCGCCGAAATACATGTCGTATGCGTTATCTTCTTTTTTCATCTGCTGGCTCAGTGCAGTGGAATCCACGCCAGTTAAGTTTACTTTAATGCCAACCTTCTGAAGCTGTTCCTGAACAAGAATGGCAGTGGTTGACTGAATGCTGTCTGTTGCACTGTATGCCAGGGTAAGCTCAGGGGCCTTGTTGCCGGAAGCAGCCAAAAATTCTTTTGACTTTTCAAGGTCCTGACCATACTTTTCTACGTCCTCTGTAAAGAACTCACTGTTAGGAGGCATAAAGCTCCATGGCAGATCGTAGTTTGCCGCATCTAAGAAAATAGCGTCAGCAATGGCTTTTTTGTCAATGGCGTAAAGAACTGCTTTTCTTAAGTTCTCATCGGTCATACGCTTTGAATTCATCATCAGATAGCCGACACGGCCTTCCTGATAAGGATGAACGGTTAAGTTATTAGACTTTAAGTCCATCTGCTCTACCTGAGTAGGAGTTCCGATCCAGGCATCTACTTCACCGCTTTGAATGGCTGTTTTCGCTGTGTTTTCATTTTCAATGATCCGGTAAACAATGTTGTCAATAGCAGGTGCTCCCAGGAAATAGTTCTCATTCTTTGTGAACTTCACATAGGAACCTGCGGAGTACTCTGACATTACATATGGGCCTGTTCCAACCGGCTTAGAATTCACTTCATTGTTTTCAAAGCTGGTCACATTCTCATAAACATGCTTTGGCATGATGAAGATCTGGGAAATCATCTCCTCTGCTGCTGCATTGACAACTGGCATGGTAAAGGTAACGGTATAATCATCTACCTTGGCAACCTTAACGCTGCCTTCCGGGTAAACAAGCTGAGAGTAGGCCCAGCCCGCATTCTCTTCTTTTTCCATGGCATCAAAGGTAAATACTACGTCATCTGCTGTGAATTTTTCTCCGTCGGACCACTTTACATCGTCCCGTAAATGTACGGTATAGGTCAATTTATCCTCAGAGGGTTCCACGCTTTTCGCAAGGAAATAGTTGATTCCATCTGCGTTGTACATATATAATGGGGAATAAATCATTTTAATTGTCATAAGGCCAAAACGGTCGCTTGTTGTAATTACGTTTACATTCGCTCCCGGATCGCCTGCAATGGCATAGGTAAAGGTACTGTCTTCACCTGTCTTTGTTCCTGTTAAAGACTCACCTGCTTTTGTAGTCTCCCCTGCCGCACCGGAGGATGTATTATTTTCTGCGCCCGGATCCTTCCCGCCGCATGCGGTAAGCGCTCCAAGAACCAGCATGGAGGTCATAAGCGCTAACCCAATTTTTTTAAGTGATTTTTTCATAATTATCTCCTTTCATTTCTAGCCAACCCACGACGTATATGATAATCCAGAATCACTGGCAGCCGTCATCTACTAAAAAGTAAATTTATTATATACTCACTCCGGGTAATTTTGCAACTGGTTTTCGTTAATTTCCTATATTTTTCATATGTTTAAATGTTAATACAGGCATTGCAATCATAAAACAGGATTTACCTTGCAAAAATTCCGGTGCATCCCTGCACCGGAACCTTCTCCTTTATCTTTCTCCTGCCCTTACGCCTTGCGAATGGAAAACGTTCTTTCATAAGGAGTGTAATCATTAAAGTAAATGGTGAAGCCGGATTCGTTGATTTCTTCTCCTGAATAATGTCCCCCAAATTCATGGGTTCCATAACCAGGTCCCAAAAGAAGTTTTTGATTGCCGTGGATCAAGGTCACATCCCCATCTCTTAGCACCATGTCCTCTCCTTTTGCCCCACGCATATGGAAATGTTCATTCTCAAGAATACTTCCTGCCGGAATACAGATTTCAACCCGCAGCGGCACCTGATCCAGTCCTTCTGCCTTCACGCTGATTTCCATACCTTCAGAAAGCTCCTTTAAGGTTACAGTCATCTTAATTTCGCTGCTGTTTAAGAGTTCCCGCTTGGTATGATCCATCTTCCACCAGTCGTTGGTACTTTGTTTTTCACTAAAGGGAAGATAATACCAGCCCTTAGCCACAGATGTCAGGATGCACACGCCGTCCTTTTCCTCTATGGTCTGTGGAATGAAATTCCGAATATCGCAGTAGCTTTCCCCAATCTTTAAGTAAATCAGTGTCTCCTGGAACTTAAGAAAAAGGAAGGCACTCTTTCCTTTTAAAATACTGTAGCCATACTCCGGCGTTTTCCCACGGATAACCCCTGCCTCTTCAAAATGCTTATGATAGGTCTCAAGAAATCCATACCCCTTAAATTCATAATTCATCATAAAGTCGTGAAGCATAATAATATGAAGGCATTCCGGCGCCATGTCCCCACGTTCTGTATTATCCTTTATAATCTTATGGGCCGCACGGTCAAATACTTCCAGCCCTGTTTTTGCCGCCATATATAAATACTGGTAAAGGTACTTGTCCGGGTAATCTGCCTTGCCCTGATCCTGTCTTGTGGAATTCTGGGTAAAAATCGTATCATCAGGATCTATATAGTAAAGCATCATCTTTAAATTCCGCTCCACATAACCAAGATAGCTTTCGTCACCAGATTCCTCATACATAGCCATCATGGCATTGTTCACCACTGCATTATAATTGCCTGTGGAACGCTCCGCATATTCCCCTTCCTCGTTGCCGTCAATGCCCTCATTCAGATACTGTTTGGCACGCTTTATAAGCTGGCTGGAAAGCTCAGGATTTTCTTCCTTCACAAGATTTGCTCCCTGCATGAGAGCCGCTGTAATGCCCCAGCGATGATTGGGCGTATGAAAACCGCCTGTTAAAAGGGCTGTCAGTGCCTTTACAAGAACATAACGGTAGCCAGCCTTTAAGGAAACAAGCTCCTCATCTCCTGTGTATTTTAGGAACAGTCGGTAGGTGGCAATAAGACGCTTAAAGCAAAAAGAGGTATCCGGCGCTGATTTGAAATTACAGGAGGGGTAATCAAAGCTTCCATCTTCCCTCTGGCAGTTCTTAATAAAAATGATGGCTGCCTCCATGGCTTTTAACAGGCTTTCACTTTTATAATAACGGCTCTTTTCATTGAGATAAACGGACGCAGCATCTGCCATTACATAAATCGTAGGCTTTGCCTCTAAGATAGGGCGTTTCATTCCTCCAAAAAAAACATCTCTTTCGTCTTTTACCTGCAGGCTTAAAAATTGATCCACTCTCTGTTCTGCGGAACGGATCATATGTTCCATATATCGTTTCATCCTGATTTTCCTCTTTTCTACGATTCTAACAATGCCGCACCAATAAGGCCCGCGTCATTGTTAAGCTTTGCCACCACAATCTTTGTCCGGTTACGGGAAGTGGCAGCATAATCCTCCCGGTCAATCATCGCCTGGAGCGGCTTTAGTAAAAGCTCACCTGCCTTACTGATTCCTCCGCCAATGCAGATAAGCTCCGGCTGAAAAATATTGATTAAGTCTACCAGTCCAGTGCCTAAGTATTCAATGAACTGATGAAGCACCTGGTTTGCGGTATCATCTCCCTGCCTCACTCCGTCAAACAAGGTCCTTCCCTCTACCTGATTGATGTTCTTGCCGCACAGCTCCCACAAAAGGGACTGAGGGTTCTTTTCCATAGCTTGCCTTGTCTGTGCTACCAGAGCTGTGGCCGATGCATAATTCTCAAAGCAGCCCCGTCTGCCGCAGTTGCACTCGATTCCGTTCCGGTCAATAACAAAGTGTCCGAATTCTCCTGCCGCATAATTGACGCCGCGAAACAGCTTTCCGTCCAGTATGATTCCGCCGCCTACACCGGTTCCCAGAGTGACTGCCAGCATGGATCTGCTGCCTTTTCCGCTGCCTGCCACATATTCTCCCCAGGCAGCGGCATTGGCATCGTTATCAAACCGGATAGCCTTTCCCGGAAGCTCTTCCTCCAGCATGGCTACCATTGGCTCATCGTAAAAACCAAGATTATTGGCATATTCCACAATGCCAGTGTCCCGGTTCGCGGTTCCGGGCACACCAACTCCAACTGCTTTTATTTGATCCCATGATATCCCGCCAAGGTCTGCCACTTCCTTTGCAAGATCCGCCATATCCTTAACGATTTCACGGGCACTTCTTCCGCTGTTTGTAGGGATGGAAAGCTGCTTTAATAACGTGCCGTCTTCTCCTACCAGTCCTGCTGCGATATTGGTTCCTCCAAGATCGATTCCAACGTAATATCTCATATCCCCTGCTCCTTTAATAGATTTCTCCTTTGCAGCCATGCTTCCAGACGTTTCCCATCCTCATTTAAAATAAGCTCCTCCGGGAAATTGATTTGACGAAGCATTTCCAGGGCGTTATGGAACACGCCTACCAGCTTGCAAAAATGGGCATCTGAGTTTACAATCACGAAAACTCCATGAAGGGCGCACAGTCTGGCGATGTTCATGCAGTTTTCTACGGACTGCTTTCGCACATGAAAGGTTGCCTCATTGATTTCAACTGCCTTCTCATACCGCTTAAATTCAGGTATCACGCGCTCATAATCATAGGGGAAGCCGGGAGTCCCGCTGTGTCCGATGATATCCACCAGAGGGTTGGCAGCTATGGAAAGATAAGCACTTGTATGATCTTCTAGCGAGCCTGGAGATATGACCTCATTGTGAAAGGAGGCAATGGTATAATCCAGTCTGTTTCTTATGGTATCGCCGCTTAAGTCAATGCTTCCATTGTAATCTGTAATATTTAACTCCGCTCCCCGGTAGACCCGGATGCCTTCTACTATCTCAGGTATGGCCCTTAGATTTCTAAAATGTCCCTCCGGAGCTCCGTCATCGTTGGCCGGGCCGTGATTGCTGATTCCAACGTGGGTCAGCCCGGCCGCCTTTGCAGCCATAATATTCTCATAAACGGTGCTGTAGCCGTGTTTGCTCACATCCGTATGGGTGTGTAAATCAGCTGTCAGATGTTTTATCATTTTTATCCTGCTTTTTCCTGAATGTCTGGTTAACGTTTCTTATATTCCCCTGAAAAGAGGGCTTCAACCAGATGTTTAACCGTTAATGGATTCGATTCGTTTGTCTGCGGACCATTTAAGGATCAGGTCATTTTTCTCATATCCCGCTGGATAGAGAAGGTCCAGCTCTACCTTGGTGATGTCCTTTGATTTTCCGATTTTTACATTTAGCACACGAATCTTTTCTTCGCCTAACATATTAAAAAGATCTTTGACTAACGAGTCATAATTGGAGGTGCTTATCTTTAACATACTCCGGTATGGCTCCTTAGCTAAAAACGGCACATCGTGAAGTATGATCTGAGTGAAGATAAGAAGCAGACTGGCCCCTCCTCCCATATAATAGCAACCGGCACCGATGGCCATACCGACTCCTGCCGTTGCCCAGATACCGGCTGCTGTGGTCAGCCCGCTTACGGAGTTATTCTTAATGAAGATGACACCGGCTCCCAGAAAACCAATTCCGGAAACAATCTGGGCAGCAATTCTTGATGCATCAAAATTAGGAATGTCCCTGAATCCATACTTGGAGACCACCATCATGAGAGCAGCTCCCATAGCAACAATGGCATGGGTTCTCATTCCTGCTCCTTTGTAACGGCTTTTTCTCTCATATCCAATGAGATATCCGAATACCCCTGCCACAACAATCCTTAAAAACAAACTGGTCTGATAACCGAGTTCATACTTTTCGATTACCGCGGCCAGCATTTGTTGAACATGAATCATTACGATACCCCTTTTCTGTATAAAACTGTTATGTTATAAATATGCTACTAATTTAACATGTTTGATTGAAAACGTCAGCGCAGAATTTGCGTTTCTCTCTTCAATAACTATGCACTTTTTGTATTCGGCCTTTTTATGTAAAAGTTAAGACAAAATATGAAAAAGCAGAGAGATGCCTGATGGGACACAAGCATCTCTCCACTCTTTATTTTACGTCTTTGATCCAGTTGTATCTTGGATCGTCTACTCTGGTTGTCCAGGGATTCCCTGGAAGGTGGCGGATCATCCAGCAGTAATACATGGGGAATCCGGGTGCGGTTGTCTGGGGGTGGGTCTTTCCTCCTGGAATCTTCGCGCAGCTTCCGTCCTTAATCTTAAATGCCTCTTCGCCGATAAAGCAGGCTCCAAAGCCCTCTGGCCGTTCGTAACTATAGTAATATACCTCTGGCTGGGGATGCTCGTGGGGGGTGTAGCTGGACCAGCCGCCCTGATGGGTAATTACCTCTCCATTTACCATATTGGAATAAGGAGCATTGCTGTAGTCAAAGATGGTGCGGACCGTACGCTTCATTTTATTTTCCCATAATCCCTCACCAAAGATATCATTGGTGCAGTCACTGGGGCGGTAGAACACGCTTTCAAAGATGTTCTCATTTTCCGTGCACTGAACGAGAATCTGGCTGTCAGCCTTTGCAGATACCTTCACTGACATTCCCTTGCATACATGAAGACAGTAAGGGCCTTCCTCAATGAGGCTGGTACGCGTTCCGCTCTCTTCCTTCCCTTCCCAGGAAAAGGTGACTTCTCCCGTAAGAAGAAGGACTGCCATCTCATTCTGGGAATAGGCAAAGGTACGTTCCTCTCCATTTTTTAATTCATAGACAGCAATGTCCATTAACATATCATTGTTCGCATCACCGGCTTTGCAAAGGACTTTAATTCCGTCCTTGTCAAATTCCGGGTAGCTGAATAATTCGCTCATGAAAGCTCCTTTCTCCCTTTGTGGCTCTTACATTGTGATTTCTGATATCTTAACTGGTCTGTGTTCTTCTACGGATTTCTTTGCTGCGATTCCCATAAGAACTGGCTTTAATCCGTCTAATACACCAAGAGGAGTATCTGTATTATGTTCAATGGCATCGATGAAGCAGTTCACTTCTTTTGCAAAGGACTGCATGTAACGCTCTAAGAAGAAGTAAAGCGGCTTTTCACCAGTCACACCGTCAGCGGTGCTTAAAACAGCACTGGATTCTGTGTCATTGGAGGTTGCTACCATACCCTTGGAGCCAAATACTTCCGCTCTCTGGTCATAGCCGTAAACTGCCTTTCTGGAGTTGTCGATCACAGCGATTGCACCATTTTCCATCTTAATGGTAATGACTGCGGTATCCACGTCGCCTGCTTCTCCAATGGCCGGATCAACGAGGACTGCTGACTGCACATAGATTTCTTCTGCATCGCAGCCTGCCAGGAAACGTACCATATCAAAATCATGAATGGTCATATCAAGGAACATACCACCGGAAACAGCTGCATACTCTGCACTTGGCGGCTCTGGATCTCTGGAGGTCACCTTGATGATATGAGGCTCACCGATTTTACCTGCTACCACTGCATTTTTAACTGCTTCAAAGTTATGGTCAAAGCGGCGGTTAAAGCCAACCTGGTATTTTACCTTGCTGTCCTTTAATGCATCAATGACTTCTTTGATTTTATCAATGTCATGGTCAATTGGTTTTTCGCAGAATACATGCTTTCCGGCTTTGATTGCTTCCACAGAAATTGGGGAATGGGTGTTGGTGGAAGAACAAATAAGTACAGCATCAATGTCCGGGTCAGCTAAAATTTCCTTGTAATCCTTGGTGGTATGAGAAACGCCCATGCTCTTTGCCCACTCGGCTGTTTCTTCGTTCATAAATGGGTCGGCAATGGTCTTGATGGTTGCGTTTTTAACAATATTGCAGATGCTAGTAGTATGAACCTTTCCGATTCTTCCTGCTCCAATAATTCCTACGGTTACCATAATTTTCTTCTCCTTTTATTGTTTGATGGATTAAAGACCAGTTTTTTCTGCGATGAATTTTCTTGCATTGATGGCGTATTCTAATGGGTTAGCCTTTGCTGGATCCTGCTCTGCCTCAACCACCATATAGCCTTCGTAGGAAGCGTCCTCTAATACCTTAAAAATGGGATCAAAGTTTACGCAGCCATCTCCTGGAATGGTAAAAGCACCGGCTCTCACACCTGCAAGGAAGCTCATCTTCTCATCTCTTACCTGCTTTACTACTTCAGGACGGATATCCTTTAAATGTACATGCTTGATGCGGTTCACATACTTTGTGACCATTTCCACCGGGTCCTCGTCACAGTAAGCAAAGTGTCCGCTGTCAAATAAGAGGCTCACGTATTCCGGGTCAGTGCCTGCCATCATGCGCTCTACTTCTTTGGCACTCTGAACAACGGTTCCCATGTGATGGTGGAAGGTAAGGGCAACGCCGTATTCCTCTTTGGATACCTTTCCAAGACGGTTCAGTCCGTCACATAAGAGATCCCATTCCCTGTCATCCATCTCATGCTTTCCTTCAAAGACCGGCTGATCCTGAATTCCCTGGGTGCTGTAGCTCTGTTCTGAGACCCCTACTACCTTTGCGCCCATGGCTGCGAGAAATGCCACATGCTTTTTAAATTCTGCTTCTGTCTCTTCGTAAGGCTTGCTGATTAAGAAGGTGGAAAACCATGCGTTGCAAATCTCTACCCCTCTTAAATTAAGCGCCTTTTTTAAGACCTCTACATCTCTTGGATATTTATTTCCTACCTCAGAGCCTGTAAACCCAGCCAGTGCCATTTCACTGACACACTGCTCAAAGGTATTCTCCCCTCCAAGATCTGGAAGATCATCATTGGTCCATGCGATTGGTGCGATTCCTAATTTTACTTTCTCCTTGTTTAACATATCGGTATCCCTTCCCTGTTATATTATTTAATACCGCCTAGCTTTCCCGCGGTTTTCCATCAGATTTTCATACGCTTTTTGCTGCCCTTCGATTCCTGTTACACTTGCAAGGCCCACATTCCACCAGGACTTGTAACCTTCTGTCATGGTCTTTGGGAGAACCTTGATGTCAATTAAAGTAGATACGGTCTGCTTCTTCGCATCGGCAATCGCTTCCTTTAATTCTACCAGTGTTTTAGCTGTGTAGGTCTTGACCCCATATCCTTCACAGACCTTGGCATAATCCACTGGGATCAGTCCGCCGTTTAGGTTTCCATCTTCGTCACGGTAACGGAATTCTGTGGCCAGGTTTCCGATTCCGTTTGACATCTGGAGATTGTTGATACAGCCAAAGCCGCAGTTGTCAAACAACAGAACATTGATCTTCATGCCTTCCTGCAAAGAGGTTGCAAGCTCACTGTGAAGCATCTGGAAGCTGCCGTCGCCGCACATGGAGTATACCTCCTGGTTTGGAGATGCCATCTTGGCTCCCAGACTTGCTGCGATTTCATAGCCCATACAGGAATAACCGTATTCCATGTGGTAGGCATCCTTTTGATCTGTGGTCCACATTCTCTGTAAGCATCCCGGAAGACTTCCAGAAGCACCGATGACAATGGCATCGGGATCAATTTCTTTACGGATTAAGGAAAGTGCTGCTGTCTGAGTAATCACACCGCCTGTAAGCTCCACAAATTCCTCGATGGATACTGGATTTCTGGCTTTCACGATTGGCTCAAAATCATCGTCATAGCAGTAGTTACTAAGGCGTTCCATCTCTTCGTCCCAGGCTTTCTTTGCTTCCTCGATTTCACAATTATAAGCCGATATATAGCCCTTTTCCTTCAGGCTCTTAGAAAGAACCTCAAGGGCTGCCTTGGCATCTGCCACCACAGGAAGGGAATCCATTTTGTAAGCATGGAATCTGGAAATATTAATGGAAGCTATCTTCACCTCTGGATTCTTAAACTGGTTCTTAGAGCCAGTGGTAAAGTCAGACAAACGGCTTCCCACAGAAATAATTAAATCCGCTTCTTCTGCAATGGTGTTTGCAGATAAGTTTCCGGTAACCCCAAGACCGCCAAGATTATAAGGGTGAGAAGACTTACAGGCACTTTTCCCTGACTGAGTCTCCGCAAAAGGAATGCGGAAGGTCTCACAGAATTTCATCAGCTCTTCCCCAGCCTCAGAATATCTCACACCGCCGCCGCAGATGATCATAGGCTTTTTGCTGCTTACAATCATAGCAGTCAAGTCTTTTAAATCAGCCTCTGTAGGCACCGGACGGGAGATTCTGTGAACCCGTTTTTCAAAGAAATAATCCGGGTACTCATAAGCTTCTCCTTCTGCATCCTGAGAAAGAGCCACACATACCGCACCTGTCTCAGCCGGATCTGTGAGGACACGCATGGCGTTTATCATGGTTGACATCAGCTGCTCCGGACGAACGATACGATCCCAGAACTTACACACAGGACGGAAGGCGTCATTGGTGGTGATGGACGGGCCGTAGCTCTGCTCTAACTGCTGCAGCACCGGATCCGGCTGTCTGGTTGCATAAGTATCTCCTGGAAGGAGAAGAAGAGGAATGTTGTTAACCGTGGCACAGGCTGCTGCTGTTACCATATTGGCAGCTCCCGGTCCGATGGAGGAAGAACAGGCAATGATTTTTTTCCGGTTGTTCTGTTTGGCATAGCCTGCTGCCACATGAGCCATTCCCTGCTCATTCCGTCCCTGATATACCTTTAAGCTTCCTGGATTCTCGTCTAAGGCCTGACCCAGACCTACTACGATACCGTGACCGAAGATGGTAAAGACTCCTTCTACGAATTTTGTTACTTCTCCATCCCGTTCCACATACTGGTTATCCAGGAACTTTACCAAGGCCTGTGCAACCGTCATTTTGGTGTACCCCATAACACGTTGTCTCCCTTCTTTATGCTCTGGCGATCATTTCGCCGTATTTTTCCTTGCTTTCTTTGATGAATGCACGAACCTCATCCGGTCCCGGAAGATCCTCGGAACAGGAGTGGCTGGCTACCATCATGGCTGCTTCCGCGCTGCCAAATTCCAGACAGTCGATCATCTCCCAGCCTTCAAACAGCCCATATAGGAAACCGGAACCATATCCGTCACCGCCGCCAAAGGATTTTAAGGCTGTGACAGGGAATGGCTTGATGCTGTAGCTGTTGCCGTCATTTGTATAAGCGGTGGAGCCTTCCTTGCCATGCTTAATGATGACAATCTTAGCCCGCTCCTTATGCCATGCTGCTGCACTCTCCTTATCGGAGCGGCCTTCCTCAATGAGGCGTTCTGTTAAGTTAAACTCTTCTCTGGAGCCCATGATAATATCCGCTTCCTTTGCTACCATGGAATAGTAGATGGAAATCTCATCTTCACTGACCCAGTTATAGGGGCGGTAATCAATATCAAAAATAATAACTGTGTTGTTTCTCTTAGCCAGCATTACCGCCTTAAGAGCTGCTTCTCTTGAAGGACTCGCTGCCAGGGAGGTTCCTGAAATCAAAATTGCTTTCGCATTCTTTATATATTCTTCATCAATATCCGCCGGACTTAACTGTAAATCGGCAATGCAGTTGCGATACATTAAGATACTGCTTTCTGTTGGAGATAAAATCTCTGTAAAGGTCAGGCCGATTTTCTCTCCATGCTCACAGCGGCGGATTCTGGTTACGTCAATTCCTTCTTTCTTGAAAAAATCTGTAACAAAGTCCCCGAACTGGTCGTCAGACACTCTTGCAAAGAATCCTGCCTTTAATCCATGTCTTGACACACCGACAGCTATGTTTGCCGGAGAACCGCCCACATACTTTTTAAATGTGGTGCACTCTGCTAAGGGATGGAAGTAATCCACCGGGTTAAAATCAACTGCCACTCTGCCCAGCAGGACTAAATCCATAGGTCTCTTTTCATCAAATGTTATATACTGCATGCTTTCCCTCCTGATTACAGCGGCTCTGCACAGTTAAAAATGCGGATATGCTGTGTTACATTATCATAAACTCCCTTTACCATTGCTTCATTTAGGCCAAAATAATCATGCTTTCCTTCCCTGTCCAGATAGTTGATTGCCTCTCTGGTCAGGCTGTCAAAGCTTGCGGTGGCAATGTTTATTTTCCTAATACCAAGGGATATGGCTTTTCTAAAATCCTCCGGTGTAATTCCGGTTCCCCCATGAAGCACCAAAGGTACACTGGTTATCTTATCAATGGCCTCTAATACATCAAAGGCTAATCGTGGTGCCACGGGATAATTGCCATGGGCATTGCCAATGGCAACAGCCAATGCATCCACTCCCGTCCGTTCTAAAAAGACTTTGGCATCCTGTGGGTTGGTGCAGCGGATTCCTTCATCGGTTTTGCCATCCTCACTCCCCCCCACCAGACCGAGCTCCGCCTCCACGGTTGCGCCGTATTTCTTCGCTAAGTCAACTGCCTGCAAGGTCATTTCTATATTTTCTTCAAAAGGAAGAGTGGAGCCGTCCATCATAATAGAAGTAAACCCATAGGCAAGTGCCTGAGAAAGTACTTCCAGGGATTTCCCGTGATCTAAATGAACTGCAATGGGAACGGAGGATTTCTTTGCTGCTTCCACCATCATAGGCCCCATGAGAGCCAGGGGAGAATGAGGAAGCCTGACTTCCGCTATCTGTAAAATGACAGGGGTATTTAAGTCCTCTGCTGCTTTCACAGCTCCCTTTACCATCTCAAGATTCCCCACGCTGAAGGCTCCCACGGCCCGGTTTTCTTCCTTCGCCTGTAAAAGCAATTCCTTCATCTTTACTAATGCCATACTCTTCTCCTTTATCCCCGGGTCAATCCCACAGTCTGCGGTAAATTTCGGTTACATCGTCCTTTGTCATATCCTTTCTGGTATTGGAAGGACTACCGCTGTCCATGGCATCTCCTGCCATCTTGTCAATGACTGCAAAGAATGCTTCCCGGTCTATGCCATACCCAGCCAGGGACGGAATCTCTAGTTCATCCAAAATTCCAATGACTGAGTCAAGGAATGCCTTTGCTGCCTCTTCCTCTCCTGTCTCTTCCCCTGCTGCCCCGATCTCTCTTGCCATCACTGCAAACCGGTCATAGGCACCGTCAAGGGCAAAGCGGAAGCATTCCTTTAACAGCATGGCATTGGAAATGCCGTGTGGAACATGGAACAAGGCTCCGATGGGACGGCTCATGCCGTGAACCAGAGTCACCGATGCATTGTTAAATGCAATTCCTGCTTCCAAAGCAGCCAGAGACATCTCCTCTCTTGCCTTTTTATCCTCGCCATCATGAAAAGCTTTTGGCAGCCAGGCAAAAATTCTCTTTACCGCTGATAACGCAAAGGAGTCGGACAGAGGTTGAGCCTTTCTTGAAGTGTAGGCCTCCATAGCATGAGTCAGCGCATCAAGTCCGGTTGCCGCCGTAATCTTAGGCGGAGCCGTCATGGTAAACCTGGGATCAATGATAGCCAGATCCGGCATGAGGACAGGACCCTTTAACAGCATCTTAATATCCTTTTTCGTATCTGTAATAATGGTGAACTGAGTTGCCTCAGAACCAGTTCCTGCTGTGGTAGGAATGGCTGTCATAGAAGGAAGATCTCCTTTTATGACCTTACCCATATAATCAGAAATGTTACCTCCGCAGGCGGACAGAGCGGCAATTGCCTTCATGGAATCGATGGGGCTTCCGCCTCCCAGTGCGATGAGGAAGTCACAGCCTTCCTTCTGGTAACAGGATAGTCCGTCTTCAATCATGGTATCCGTTGGCTCCCCGTTAATTCCGTCAAATATAGCATAGGATATTCCCTCTTCTTTTAAAAGCCCGGTCAATACTCCTACATTCCCAAGCTTCACCATCACCTCATCGGTAACGATCAGGGCTTTATTCCCCTGTTCTTTTAAATGAGCCTTCGCATCAAAGAGGGCATTGTCTCCGCTGACGATTGTTCCAGGCATAATAAACTCTCTTCCCATTATTACGCTCCTTTCCTATTTATGATAATGTTTTGATTTATTTATTGTTGTATTTTGGTTATATTTTAGCACTTTTCATGGGTATGGTCAAGAGATTCTTCCAGTTTTTTTCCTTAATATGATCACTTGTTGGTTATTTGTTGATATTTTTTTGTGCATCTGTTATAATTTTTTTAGAACGGCTGCCTGCGGGGCTGCCATAAAAGGAGTAAAGTATGAGAATTTCCCGGATTGACCAATTGGAGCAATATATTTTAGAACACAAAACAGCTTCCATAGATACCCTGTGTGAAGTCTTTGAAATATCGAAAAATACCCTGCGAAGGGATTTAGAAGTCCTGGTATCAAGAGGAACGGTAGAAAAAGTATATGGAGGCGTAGTTGCCTTAGATACGGTATCTCCTATTCCCGAGCTGATTACCTTTCACGAGCGGGCCAATCAGAATGCACAAAAGAAATTACGGATTGCTGCCTTAGCCGCCTCCTATGTGAGAGAACGGGATATCATATTCATTGACAGCGGTACTACGACCATGAATATTGTGGACTATCTGACCCATTTGAATACGGTCACTGTGATTACTAACAGCGTTCAGGTCATAAATAAGGCCATGAATTACCCAAATATCAACTTAATCGTTCTACCCGGCTCCTTAAAAAGGGATACTGCCTCCCTTGTGGGAAGCTCCTGCGTGGAATATTTAGAGGATTTTAACATTGTACGGGCCTTTATGGCATGTACCGGCATTTCCGTACAGGCAGGAATCTGCAATGCTTCCACGGAAGAATATAATGTGAAAAAAGCGGCGATTAAAAAAAGCCAGAAGCATTATCTTCTGGCTGATTCCTCAAAGTTTGGCCGGGCATCCCTTATGACCTTTGGAGATGTGAGTCAGTTTGACTCTATTCTAACCGATCAGATGCCGGATGATGCATTCTGTTCCTACTGTGAAGAACTGGGCTGCGCCATCCGCATCGCCACGGAATAACCTTTAAAATGTAATTTCTTCTGTATTTAACAGGGTAACATCTTCTTTGTAAAAGGGCTGCATGCTCTCTTCCACATTGATTTTCACATGCTCAAACGAGATATCTCTGGCATAGTCCGCATAGATTCCGGAGATCTTTGTATGAATGGCTCCATCGCCCTGGCAGGGACGGATATCATATCCTTCAATCTCCCAGCGGGAGGTCTTTTCCAGGGTCAGATGGATATTTTCAAAGCTCACATCTTCCACGTAATTGTCTTCACTTCCCCGAATAAAGATTCCATTTTCCCCTTTACAGGTAATGTTCTGGAACCGGACATTTCTCACTTTTCCAGCTTTTACCCCAGGCTTACGGTCCTGTACGGTGATGCAGATCGGCTCGGCTCTTCCCCACCACTCATGAGAAAAGCGGCGTGTCTCAATGGTAATATTGGAGAACACGGCATTTTCCACGTTTCCGCCATCCCTGATCTGAAGGGAGATACCACGATTGCTTCTGCTGATGGTACAATTATCGACCAGAACATTTCGGAAGCTGCATTCCCCTTCCGTACCAAATTTAATGGCTGCGCTGGTGGAGATTAAGGTACAGTTTGAAATTACGATATTTTCACAGGGGCCGTACTGATTGTAATCCCCGGAATTTTTAAGAACAATGGCATCGTCTCCGCATTCGATGTGACAGCCGATGATTCGCACATTGGTGCAGTGGTCCGGGTCGATTCCGTCGGAGTTTGCCATCTGTAGGTTATTGAGTAAGCGAATTCCCTGAATCAGGACATCATTGCAGCCCACCAGATGGACAGTCCAGAAGGCACAGTTAATTAAGGTGACATCCTGAATGGTGAGATGCTCAAATTTTTCTAACAGCATAAGAGGGATTCTTGGATAATACGTTCCCTCAATATGAAAACCGGAGTTGGTTCCGTAAAAAATCTTTTCATTGGCATCAATGGTTCCAAGGCCTGTGATGGCTACATTCTTCTGGTCAAAGCCATAGAGAAATGCATGGAACGGTCTGCCGTTATATTCACTGTTTAAAAAGGAAGGAAGTCCGGATTCATGAGCCACGATCTTTCCTCCGTTTGCCAGAGGATAATAATCATTTAAATCATCACTGGCCTTTAACACGGCTCCCATCTCCAGATGAAAATCCACATTTGATTTTAACAGGATAGAACCGCTGTTATAGGTATGTCCGCCAGGAAGTAAGACCCGGCCGCCGCCCTCACCGGTACATGTGTCTATGGCCTTTTGGATTGCCTTAGCATCATTGGTCACTCCATCGCCCTTTGCTCCGAACTCCAATACATTATAAATCATAAATTCCTCCAATCCCGCAAACGTAGCTGTGACGTGCTGTCTTTTTCTAAAAGTGTAAATATATTTTAAATTGGCCCAATTATATCAATTCTATCCGAAGAAGAAAAGCTGAAAACCAAAATAAACGGCAGGGACTTATAAAAAAGCTGTTTTTTATAAGCCCTCTGCCGTTTTTTAACCTTTAAGCCCAGAGGTGCTTATCCCCTCCACCAGATACTTCTGAAGGCAGATAAATATAATGACCGCCGGAAGAATGGATAAGGTAGCCATGGCAAACATGGCACCATAATCGGAGGAAGAACCTGGATCACTAAATAGCTTTAATGCAAGACTGACGGGATATCTTGCTGATTCATTGATGTAGAGCAGGGCAGAAAGAAAATCATCCCAGCGCCACATAAAAGAAAAGATACTGGCTGTAATCAGTGCCGGTGTTATTAATGGAAGTATGATTCTGGCATAGATGCTGTAATAAGAGCAGCCGTCAATCTTAGCCGCCTCGTCAAGCTCTCTTGGAATACCATCAATAAAGTTAATCATCAGGTAAATAAAAAAGCCCTGAATGGCAAAGTAGTAAGGAACGATGAGGGGAA
Organism: Lacrimispora xylanolytica; assembly: GCF_026723765.1. NCBI lineage: Bacteria > Bacillati > Bacillota > Clostridia > Lachnospirales > Lachnospiraceae > Lacrimispora > Lacrimispora xylanolytica. Next base: position 392,800 of record NZ_CP113524.1, on the reverse strand, counting down.
GATAGCTTCCCACCCAGCCAAGCTTCTGGTACCATAAATACTGTGGAATCATAAGAACCTGAGCCGGAAGCATCATGGATAAGAGCATGGCTACAAAGAGAAATTTTCTTCCAAAGAATTTACACCGCGCCAGACCATAGGCAACAAAGGAAGAAGAAAATACAGTTCCAAGTGTCGCTACCACTGCAATGAAAAAGGAATTGCGGAAAAATACCACAAAGCCTGTTTTTGCAAACCCCTTCCAGCCAGTAGCATAGTTTGTCAGGACGAACTTTTTCGGTATCAGCTGCCCGGCTGTGGTAAATATAGTGCTTGTTTCCTTAAACGAGCTCATAATCATCCAGATTAAAGGGTAGACCATGATGAGTCCAAATCCGCACACCAGGATATGATACACAATCTCACCCATTCGTTTCTTTGTTCTCATGGTGTCACACTCCTTCCGTATAAACCCAGAATCTCTTGGTGGCAAACAAAATCATGGTGATAAAACCAATAATCGCCAGCATGACCCATGCCAGTGCCGCACCATAGCCTGTGTTATAAAATTCAAAGGACTGCTGATACATATAAACGGTATAGAATAAGGTGGAGTTTAAGGGTTTTCCCTGAGTGATGATAAAGCACTGGGTAAAGGCAAGGAACCCGTTAATCATCTGCATGACCAGATTAAAAAATATCGTAGGAGTCAATAGAGGCAGAGTAATCTTAAAAAACTGCGAAACCTTATTGGCTCCGTCCACTCTGGCGGCCTCATAAAGTGTCACAGGAATCTGCTTTAAGGAAGATAAAAAGATAAGCATGGATGAGCCAAACTGCCACACAGCCAGGATAATCAGAGTCCAGATAGCAGTATTTACGTTTCCCAGCCATGGAAAGCTGGAATTGACACCAGCGAGCCTTAATAACTGGTTTACCACGCCATCGGTGGCAAACATACGCTTCCAGAGAATGGCCACAGCTACAGAACCTCCAATGATAGAAGGCAGATAATAAGCTGCCCGGTAAAACCCGGTAATCCTAGTGGTCCTGTATAAGATTAAGGCAACAATCAATGCAAATATCAGCCTCAAAGGCACGGATACAAGTGCAAAATAAAAGGTGACCCCGATGGTCTTTAAAAACACCGCATCATCCGTAAACATCTTTATATAATTCTTGGCCCCGGTAAAAACAGGCGGCGCCAATATATTGTAATCACAAAAGGAATAATATAAGGAAAGCCCCATGGGCACTACCATAAAAAGCAAAAATCCAATGGTAAACGGAAGGCTGAATACGAAACCTGCCGTGCTTTCTTTATTCATAAAATGTCTGAAACTCTCTCTTTTCCTATCGTTCATATACGTCCCCTCCGTTCACAAAGAAAAGATTCCACAAAAAGGGGCAGAGCCTTCTCTGCCCCAATCCATTTATTTCTGGCTCATGATCTTATTGGCACCGTTGTAGAATTCTTCTGCAGCGGTAGCAGCGTCATAAGCACCGTAGCATAACTGCTCCTGTACCTGATTTAATAGGTTGAATACCTCACTTGCTCCATCAGGCTGTGGTGGGTTGATCGGAGAACTGTTAGGAGTTACTACATCATTGATATAACGAATGATTTCCTGATTGATCTCATCCATCTTAGGAGAAAGCTCTTCTGCAATTTTGCTGGAAGCCGGAACTCCGCGCTCGCCTAACAAAATGTTATTAGCATCACTTGAATTGATAAGGAAGTTAAGGACTTTAACCGCCTCCTCTGCGTTCTTTGTATGGGAGCCAATGGAAAAGAACTGGCTGGATTTTAAGTAACCGGATTTCTTTGGATCAGGAGACGGCCATGTAGTCATACCAACAGTCACGCCTTCTGGTGCTGCCTTTTGAATGGCAGTCAGCTGATTGGAGTTTGCAAAAGCACACCAGGACATGGTTTCCGGGCTGGAGCCATAAACCATTGGGTCCTGCTCTACGGAGCCCACGGAGATTTCAGCAAATACGCCTGGATCGATGAGCCAGCCCTCTTTTAATCCCCTGGTATACATCTCAAAGAATGGGATGTAATCTTCCTTTGTACCACCCATCTTTTTGTCTCCAAACAGCACAACATCATAGGCTCTCATAAAGTAATCCAGATAAGTCTGGGCAGTTCCGTAAACAATGGAGGTCTTATAGCCGGTCTTTTCGTATACCTGACGGCAAAGGTCCTCAAACTCGTCAATGGTTAAATAATCCTTTACGGTAATTCCGTTCTGGTCAAGAAGTGTCTTGTTGTACATCATAGCCGGTGAATTGATGCCTGCGCAGATGGCATATACCCCTCCCTCTACCGTACCGGAAGCCATGGTATTCTCTGAGATATTTGACACATCGAGTGTCTTATCGTCTATGTATGGCTTTAAGTCTACCAGCAGATCATTTTTCACATACTGGTCAATGTACATATAATCCATCTGGACGATGTCCGGAATGGACTGGCCGGCTGCTGATGTGGCAAGCTTGTTCCAGTAATCGGACCATTCAGAGAACTGTCCCTCAATGGTGATTCCCGGATTCTGCTCCGCGTACAGATCAAGTGCTGCCTGGGTCCTTTCATTACGAACCTGATTTCCCCACCAGCTCATGGTAAGCTTTCCCCCATCCTGCTTAGCCGCTGCTGTGGTAGTCTCTGTTTCCTTGGTGGTCTCAGGAGCCGCGGTTGTTGCGGAAGTCTTGCTTCCCCCACAGCCGGCCAGAGCTGCTGCTGCCAGAAGACCTGTCATGAGCAATGCCATTTTTTTCTTCATAATACCTTCCTCCTTGTTAACTCATCTTAGGTAATTTCATTATACGTTTTGCATCTGGGACGGTAAATGTGCAAAACCGAGTTAGAAGTGGAAAAAACCGAGTTATTTGTTTAAAATGTATATTTTCACAACTTATTAATTGTATTTATTTCATATTTTGTATATAATTTGGTTACAAGTTACTATAAAACCGGAACAAGAGGAGTACACCATGAAATCCTTTCTCCGCAATTTATCCTTAAAAAAGAAGATTCAGTCCATCGTATTCTTAAGCATCCTGCTCTTAGCCTTTACATCCTACCTAAGCCTCCGTATCTCCTCCCAGGCCCATCAAAAGGTACTTCACCAGACGGTGGCCACCACTCTCTCCTTTTCTGCCCAGGAGTTAAACAACCGGCTGGAAAATATCCGCACCATGGCAGATATGCTGCTGGCCGACAATTCCATGCAAAAAAGCCTTGGGGTCTATAAGGATTCCTCTCAGACCCAGGACCGGACCATTGCTTACAAGACCCTTTATACTACCTTAAATGAGTACTACTTTAATTTCCGTAAGAACAACATCAATTACATGAGCCTTTATCAGGGAAATATATCCGTTCATACCCATATCATGACGAAGGAAAAGCTTCCAAGTGAGATAAAGAATGATTTAATCAAACGAGCTGAGGAAGGAAAAGGAAAGACCTTATGGGTCACGGATTACAGCCAGGAATACGGTCTTTTTATGGTAAAGAATATCAGGCGGTCCCAGTTTTTAAAGCTGGATTCCATTGGAAATCTCATTGTGAACATTGATATCAATCAGCTGATGAACTCCTTTACCAGCTCCAGCAGACTCAATGAAAAGGCGGTCTATATTCTATATCAGAACGGACATTTTATCTACAATTCTTCCGCCCTTCCGTCAGATCAGGCTCTGCTTCAAGGCTTTGATTCCAGATATGGGCGGGTCAATTTAGAATCAAACAATTATTTCTATGTAAAACGAAGCGTACCAGATCTTGGTTGGGATTTTGTGTGTATGATTCCCTATAACGATATTGTGGAATCCCTCCAGGTAAGCTTCTATCTCTGCATTGTCATAACCATTGGAGCCATGGCTCTGGCCATGGCATTGTCCTCAGCCCTCATTGATTCCATTACAAGACACTTTAATATCCTTCTTCTTAAAATGAACAATCTGGCAGACGGGCAGAACCAGCAGCTTACCATACGCTACGATTACAAGGAACGTTTTGATGAGGTAGGAATCTTACATACCCGCTTTGACCAGATGGTCTTAGCTGTCAATGAGCTTATCAGGACCAATTATCTTAATGAGATACTTAAAAAAGAAGCTCAGCTTAAAGCCCTGGAAAACCAGATGAATCCCCACTTTTTATACAATACCTTAGAGTCCATTAACTGGAGGGCAAAGGCTCTTGGGGCCAGGGATATCTCTTCCATGGCGGAAGCCCTTGGAACCCTTCTAAGGATCACCCTGGACCAAAAAAGCAAGCAGGTGACCTTACGCAGGGAGCTTGAGATGGTCCAGTGCTATATGACCATTCAAAAGTACCGGTATGAGGACCGTCTGGAATACCAGGTGATGGTGCCTCCAGAGCTTCTTGACTTAAGTGTCTTAAAGCTCACCCTTCAGCCCCTGGTTGAAAATGCAATCCGTTACGGTCTGGAAGAAAATACGGAAGGCTGTCAGATTCGGATTATTGCAGCCATTACGGACGGAGTCCTATCCGTTTCTGTCATGAACAACGGCTCCCAGTTTGAAGACAACCTGTTAGAAAAGCTAAGATACCATCAGATTACCCCCCATGGCTTTGGAATAGGGCTTCTTAACATCCAGGAGCGCATGAAACTGACCTACGGCTCTGCCGGAAGCCTTTCCCTATATAATGAAAAGGAACAAGCCGTTGCAAAGCTTTCCTTTCCCCTGTCAAGTGATCAGGAGGAAGATGGCTGCCAGAAAGGAGAGATATCATGCTAAAGTTAATGATTGCCGACGATGAGCGAATGATCCGGGAATCCATTTCTTCCCTCATCGACTGGAACAGTCTTGGAATTGAGTTAATCGGTACCTGCAGCGACGGGATCGAGGCTTATAACATGATTCTTGATGAGACTCCAGATATTGTGCTCACCGACATTAGAATGCCAGGTTTATCGGGCCTTGAGCTGGTGGAAAGAATCTCACAGACAGACCTTGGCACCCAGTTTATTATTCTCTCCGGCTTTGGAGAATTTAAGTATGCCAAGCAGGCCATGAAATTCCGGGTCCACCATTATCTTCTAAAACCCTGCAACGAGGGACAGATCATAGAAAGCATGAAGGATGTGGTAAAGGAATACTATCACCGCCGGGCGTTCCAGGATTTAAAGGAGAGGCAGAAGGCCCTGACCCACAATCTTCATTACAGCGTACTGGCAAATATCATCAACGAGCGGATTTTTCTTCAGGAATCACCGGAGCGGGCCTGGGATTCCTATTCCGGCTTCATGGATTTTTTTAATACCGGGTATGAGATGTGTTATCTTCATTATCTGGAGGAGGAACATCTAACATCAGTTCTCAATCAGGTTTCCTTCTACATGATGGAGCACGCGCCAGGAATTACGGTTTACAGCATTTATGTGAAGAACACCCTGATCCTGTTTTTTGAAAGCCATCAGGTTTCCTATGATAAGCTGGATGCCTTTATGATGTCACTGTCTCCCCATAAGGCTTTCACAGAGCTTTCCTATGTAAGAGCGACTTATGCCAGTCTTTCTGGCTTAATTGAGACTCTCACCGGTAAAATCGAGAGGTACGGAATGATATATTTCATGAATGGCCTGCAGCCCGTTCCCATCTGTAACTACAAGAACCTGATTTCAAAGATTGAACAGCTTACTACCTCCCTGATGCAGTCAGAAGACTCAGATTCTGGCAATGCCTCCTTAGAGGAGCTTTTGAATACCATTAAAAATATCGGAAACCTGGATTTTCTAAAGCAGACAGCCTCCCGAATGGTCATTAAATTCACAACAGGAAATCGGTATTATTCCACTTTGGAAGCTACAGAATATTTAATGACCTTAAACGAACAGACACATATAGAGGTCCTAAAAAACATGCTCATAGAGAAAATTCTGCACATTATGGAACAGCCCCATGAAAATCCCCAGTGCTGCAGTCCGTTCATCGAAAAAGTCAAGCAATGTGTAGAAAATAACTTAAGTAACCCTAATCTGACCTTAAAGTGGATTGCAGAAAATTATCTTTTCATGAATGTGGATTATGTCAGTGCCCGTTTTATCAAGGAAACAAAGCAGAAATTCTCCAACTACTTAGCAACGATTCGCATTCAAAAGGCAAAGCAGCTGTTAACAGAAGGGAATGCAGAACAGATTCAATGGGTGGCGGAACAGGTGGGCTGTGGGAATAATCCCCAATATTTCAGCCAGATTTTCAAAAAGCATACTGGCATGACGCCCAGTGCCTATGTGAAACGCTTAAATGGAGGGGAAAAATAAAAGATGCCCTGACCAGTCGTTTCGACTGCTGTCAGGGCATCCTTTATGGTATTTATTATGATTCCATTTACTAAATTCTCTCAAGAATCTTACGAAGTGCTTCACAGGCAATGGTAAATGCCTCTTCCCCACTCAGCTTTTTCTTCTCTCCTGCACTCTGCTCCAGGGAGCTAAAGCCTGCAAAGTCAGCCAGATGAGGCTCCAGAGATAAAAATCCCTGATATCCACTGTCCTTTAACATCTTAAGAATCTTTTCCACATTTCCATCTCCATGACCTGCCGGAACTACGCTGCCATCAGACCAAAGAGCATCCTTGATGTGAATGTAAGCAATGTATGGCTTTAACATCTCATAAGCAGAGAGTGTATCCTGCTTACACTGGACAAAGTTTGCAAAATCAAACACAGCCTTAAAATGTTCCCCATAAAATTCCTTCATCAGCTCCAGGCAGCGGTCTGCCACATCACCATAGATATCCTTTTCATTTTCATGAAGAAGAATGATATTACTTGCCTTGGCATAATCCACAAACTGACCTAACTGGTCCATGACTTTTCCATGATAAGGATCATAGCTTTCATGTTCCGGCATGAAGAAGCTGAACATACGGATATAGGGCGTCTCCATCTCATGTGCAATCTCCACGGTATGCTTATAAAGCTCCATGTGAGGTGCAAAATCATCGGTAATCTTAATCTTTCCAATAGGAGAACCTACGGAAGATAACTGGATTCCAGACTCGTCTAACTGCTTTTTAATTTCCCTTGCTTCATTTATGGAGTAATCCACCAGACCTTTTCCGTTTACTCCGCGCATCTCCACATGATTCATTTGAAGTTTTTTTAACACCTCAATCTGCTTGCCTAAATTCGTATCAATTTCATCCGCAAACCCGGATAACTGAATTCCTTCCCACATTATCGTTTCTCCTTTTTCATTGTTGCATCAATTGTTTCATAATTATATTTTTTCGAATTAGTTTGTATAATATTAATAACTTCCCTCTGTGCTGAACACCACTCCTGTGCCTTCCTTTTTCTTAGATGCCATACGGCGCTTCGTAAGCTCCTCTAAGAAGAGGTCTTCATCAAATGGAAGTTCAATGTCTTTCTCCTGCCAGCTGGATAAATGCATAGCATTTGATAAGGTCAGTCCGTTGATACCCTCCACACCGTCTGCCACAAGAGGAGTCCCATGAAGAATCCGATTGGCAAATGCCTTAATAACTCCCATATGCTGCTCATTGAGTCCATCTGTTTCCACCTCGGTTATGGTGCATTCCGGAGTATCAAAGCCGCCTTTTGCTGTTTTACAGAAGGTACGCTCATTCTCTGACAGCTTATAAAGTGTCAGCTTGTTATCTTCGCATACCAGCTTGCCCATCTCCAGGGTGACTTCAAATCGGTTGGTCCCAGGGGCGTCTGCTGTGGTGGTAACAAAAACGCCGGTTGCTCCATTGGGATATTCCATATAGGCGGTCACATCGTCTTCCACTTCAATGTCATGCCATTTTCCATTGTGGCAGAAAGCCCTTACCTTGCTTGGCATTCCACAAATCCACTGGATTAAGTCCATATTGTGGGGGCACTGATTCAGTAAAACTCCGCCGCCTTCCCCATCCCACGTAGCTCTCCAGCTTCCGGAATCGTAATAGGACTGGGTGCGGTACCAGTCGGTTACGATCCAATTCACTCTCTTAATGGCCCCAAGCTCTCCTCCGGTTACCAGCTCATGCATCTTCCGGTAGATGCTGTTGGTTCTCTGATTGAACATCATGGCAAACACCCGGTCACTCTTTTTTGCCGCCTCATTCATCTCCCGTACCTGCTTGGTGTAAACACCGGCTGGCTTTTCACAAAGTACATGAAGACCATGATTTAAGGCATATATTGTAAGCTCCGGATGCTGATAATGAGGAACTACAATCAGTACTGCATCGCAGGTTCCGGAATCAATTAATTCGGTTCCTTCCTCAAAGATTGCCACGGATTCCGGCAGATGTTCTTTCGCCCAGGTCCTCCGGCTCTCCTGTCTGTCTGCCACTGCAGTGATTGTCAGCTGAGAAAGCTCCGCTTCCAATATGTTCTTTACATGTCCTGACCCCATATTTCCAATTCCAATAATTCCAAGTCTCACCTGTTCCATCGTCATCTCTCCTTATTTCTTGCTGAATCATAAATATCCATTACTGTAAAGAATGTGTTTTCCACAGAGGAAAGGTCATTGCCATAAGCTTCTTTCGTCAGTAAGCAGTGATAAAAGTCCCTGATGCAGGCTTCATGTCCTCTGCCCCAGTATTCCTTTCCCGGAGCCAGCCCCTTTGCTGCCTGAAAATAAACCGGCTCTTCGTCTTCCCAGGTCCTGTACCAGACGGAACCACCTTCCAGCCTGATTACTCCCTTTTCACATACCAGTTCAATAAAAACAGGAGCATCGTATCCAAAAGCGGTTGTCGCGTAAAATGTTGCACGAACCGGGTCATCCCCTTTCGTAAACTCCATATACGCCTCTACCATATCCTCCACCTCTATCACACATTTCAAATGGTGGTTTCTGATGGTTGCCTCCGTCCTTACAGGCCTTCCAAGCCAGTGCAGCAAAAGATCCAGGGTATGAATGGACTGGTTCATTAAAGCTCCACCCCCCTCCGTCTGGAGGCTTCCCCGCCATTCGCTTTCCGTATAATAGGACTGCCCCCGGTTCCAGGTAACAAAGGCTCTTCCCCCCTTTACCTTTCCCAGAATCTCCTCCTTTAAGATACGGCTGACCTCTTTTGTAGTCTCGTTATAGCGGTTCTGAAAGCAGATGCCAAGTCTTCCCTTGCTTGATTGTTCCGCCTTTGAAAGCCTGACAAACTGCTCTCTGGTGATGGCTGGCGGTTTCTCCATAAATACGGAAATCCCCTTCTCTAATCCTTCCACTGCCAAGTCCGTGTGGCAGAAATGAGGCGTACAGATGTGGACCGCCTCTAAATCCTCCTTTTGAAGCATCTCTTCCAAAGATTCATAAGCTCTTCCCTCACCACCGGTATATTCCTTTGAATATTCCTCCGCCCGTTCCTTATGGATATCTGCAAACGCACAAAGACTGACCCCCGAAAGTCCATTTAGGCTCATGGCATGAACCCTTCCAATGCTACCGCACCCAACGATACCAACCCGAACCATAATTCCATCCCCTTTTCTTTTTGCTGTTTCTATGATAGATTTATTATATACTTTCTTTAACGCAATTTGTTTGCGTAGATTGACTAGAAACATGCGTAGATTGTCTTTTTAAGGAGGCTCCCATGAAAAAGGAAAATCTTTATCATTACAGTGAATTTTCAGAACCCTTCAGCTGCGACTTTACCACCAGCCATGCCGCAGGAAATGTGGATTTTCATATGCATAACAGCCATGAAATCTATCTTCTTTTAGACGGACATATCCAGTATTTTGTGGAAAATGCCTGCTATGATATGAGTCCGGGCAATTTAATCCTTTTCTCCAACCGGGAAATACACAAAGCCATCAATTCCAGCAACGTGCCCTTTACCCGCCTTGTGATTCACGTGAATCCTGCCTTTATCCGTCCTTACTCTACTCCCAATACCAATCTCCTTGATTGTTTCCATCGGGAGCCGGGAGTAAACAATTTAATTCTTCTGCCAAAGGAAGATTATCAATCCATGATTTCCATGGCAGAGACCTTAAAAAAGGCAATAAAAAATCGCGGCTCTTACGGCAGCGATTTAACAGAGATTACGACCTTGCTCCAAATATTGGTTTTAATTAACAAAGCATATAAAAAGACCGGTTCTAAAAATACCTCTCCAAGACCTCATAAGGCCCAGGCCATTATGAACTATATTGATGAGAACTTAACAACTCCCATGACACTGGATTCTATTTCCCATGCCCTGGCTCTTGATAAGTATTATTTAAGCCACTTATTCAAATCGGAAACAGAAAGCAGCATCTTCCAGTACATTGTTGTAAAACGGGTAGCCCTGGCAAAGGAGCTTTTGCTAAAGGGCCACACCGTTTCCGAAGCCTGCTATCTATCCGGCTTTCATGATTATTCCAACTTTATCCGTACCTTCCGCCAAACCACTGGCTGCACGCCGGGACAGTTCAAACGGCTGAACCAGTAAGGAGCTATTTCATCTTATAGACCGGGTCGGCCGGATATCCGCCCCGGATTTTTTGCATTCCCCGCTGCACGGCATCCTTTGACTGCTTCCAGTCTGCATCCCGGTTTAAATAATCATATTTCTCTATGAACCAGTCAATGTCTCCAGACATCCGTTCCATATTTTCTTCCATCAGCTGAAAAAGGACAGAGTAAAATGCTTTCCGTTCCCCGTCACCTAGGTACTGATCGGCTCCGCTGCATAAATCCCCAAAGTGATGAAAGCAGAACCCCTTGCTATTTGTCAGCTTTTCCCGAAAGGCAGAATCATTCTTATAAAGATGGAAAAAGGTTGCCACATACCGTTCGTAGCGTTTGGAAAATCGGTCACAGATATAGCAGGTCTTTTCTTTTGATGTGACCCACTCACGTATGGAATTTTCATTCCCTGCCTTTTTCATCAACCGATCCTTTAAGGAGATTTTCTGTGGAGCAAAATGATTAAATTCCTCCTTCATCTCCTTTAACAGCTTTTTATAATAGGTCTTAAGAATCCAGCCGTTCCCAAGAGCATTCCCGTAATCAAACATCTTTTTTTGATGGGTACGGCAAAAGCCTTCCTGATCCGTGGCTGCTCTGGTATCACTTTCCATGTAGGATGCGCAGGAACCAAGAACAAAATCCATTAATTCCTGCTCTGCCTTTCTCTCTAAGAAGCAAAAAGGGCATTCTTCTCCCGCATCCATGGCATCATTTAACGGTATTTCATATAGTTTTTCCTTCATCGCTGCCTTTCCTTTCCTATCTCCTGTGACATATTCTCCTATGACATAAAACCCGGCTGTGCCAGGATTCTTCCTTCGCACAGCCGGGTAGTTGTTCATCGCCCAGACAGACCTTAGACCTTAAACCGATAGCCTACGCCCCAGATTGTCTCGATATACTGAGGTTTTGCCGTATTAAATTCGATTTTTTCTCTGATCTTTTTAATATGGACGGTTACCGTGGCAATATCTCCAATGGATTCCATATCCCATATTTTATTAAACAATTCCTCTTTTGTAAATACATGATTGGGATTTTGAGCCAGGAATGTGAGAAGATCGAATTCCTTAGTCGTAAAATTCTTTTCTTCCCCATTGATCCAGACTCTTCTAGCCGTCTTATCGACCTTAAGGCCACGGATCTCGATAATCTCATTATCCGGTGTTCCGCTTCCAATCAAGCGCTCGTAACGGGCTAAGTGGGCCTTTACGCGGGCAACCATCTCGCTGGGACTAAAGGGCTTTGTGATATAATCATCGGCTCCCAGTCCAAGACCACGGATCTTGTCAATATCTTCCTTCTTTGCAGATACCATAATGATGGGGGTATTTTTAACCTCTCTCACCTTTCTGCAGATTTCAAAGCCATCTACCCCAGGGAGCATCAGATCCAGTATTAGCAAGTCAAAATCCTCGTGAAGTGCCTGGGATAATCCTTCCGTGCCGTTATTTTCAATCTCTACCTCAAAGCCGCTTAGCTCCAGATAATCCTTCTCAAGCTCTGCAATGCTTATCTCGTCTTCCACAATCAGTATTCTGCTCATTCCTGTATGACCTCCTGGTATTTTCTTAACACAAAATGAATCTCAGTTCCGATTCCTTCCTTGCTGCTGGCCCAAATCCTGCCGCCATGATCCTCTATAATCTTTTTCACAATAGACAAACCAATTCCGCTTCCGCCCTGGGAGGAATTTCTGGAGGAATCCGTACGATAGAACCGGTCAAAAATGTTCGGCAGATCCTTTGCTGAAATTCCTTTGCCGTTATCTTCAATTCCCACCTGAATAAAATCGCCTACATCCTTAATCCGGATGTTAATGATTCCATTCCTCTTATCCATATATTTTACCGAATTGCTCACAATATTATTAATGACCCGGCGAAGCTGTTCCGCATCTGCTATTATTACCACATCTTCGTCCACATAATTAAAATAACCAAGCTCAATGTTTCTGGCTTCCATCTCAAGCCCAACTTCATCCACGCAGTCCCTGAAATAATTGGAAACGCTGATTTTCGTAAAGGTATAGGGGATTTTATTGGTATCAATTTTAGAATAAAAGGTAAGCTCATCAATCAGCTTATCCATATCATTAGCCTTATTGTAAATGGTACGGATATAACGGTCCAGCTTTTCAGGGGAGGATGCAACCCCATCCATGATTCCTTCCACATACCCCTTAATAGCAGTAATGGGAGTTTTTAAATCATGAGAAATGTTGCTGATCAGCTCCTTATTCTCCTTATCATACTGAACCTTTTCCTCGGCGGATTCCTTTAAACGGATTCTCATCTCCTCAAAGTCCTGGCAAAGCTGACCAATCTCGTCATCTTCTTCAATCTCCAGGGAGAAATCCAGGTTTCCATCCCGAATCTTTTTGGTAGCCACCTCTAAGCGTCCCAATGGACTTATGACAGAACGGTATACCCACATCATAAGAATGGCATCGGTAAATACAATAATCATAATACCGGCAAAAAGCATCTCCCACATCATGATCTTAATCTCAGGAAGAAGGCCGTCTATGTTTGATACAATGAATACGCTGCCCTGACCCCCATCTGGAAAAAGAAAATCAATCTGCTTCACCAGATGCTGGCTCTCCCCGTCCAGATACATGGCTCCGTCCAATGTGCTGTCAATCTCCTCATACTTGGGAAGCTGGCTGTATAAGCCCTGGGTAATATGGCTGTTGCCGTCAAATATCAAGTTATCGCCTTTACGGACGATGACATAGGCGTACTTTCTTGAAAGGCCTGAATTAAGCTTGTCCAAATACTCTTTGTTGCCAAGCTGTCCCGAGTCACTTTGTATTAACTGGCCGATCTCCTTCACCTCGGGGCTTGTCAGGCGGCTAAAAATCTGAATGGTATTGCCGGAAATAAGATCTACCTGATCCGTCAGATTATATGCTTTACGGAAAGCATTCCTCTGGTAACTGTTTAGACCAGTCACCACGCCAAAGATAAGGGTCAGGGGGATCACCGTGATAATTATAAATGCAACCACCAGTCTGGTTTTTAATTTTAATTTCACTTTTATCGCCTCTCCTATGCTTCCTATTAGAAATACATGACAAAATCATTATATAACGTAATGGTATTATAACACACATGGCCGTAAGAATTTATAAAACAATTCTAAAATTTAAAAAGCTGGGGCAACAGGCGGTTTTACCCTGCCTGATGCCCCAGCCGTTGCCAGCTTTTGGCTGTTTTCAAACTGTTTTTTTACTGTTTTTATAAATATTTCTTTAAAAGCTCCGTCTTATCAAGCTTCTCCCAAGGAAGATCAAGATCGTTTCTACCAAAGTGTCCGTAAGCAGCGGTCTGCTTGTAAATCGGGCGGCGAAGATCCAGCATCTTAATGATTCCAGCAGGACGAAGATCGAAGTTCTCACGAATGATATTAACCAGCTTTTCGTTGCTTAATTTTCCGGTTCCAAAGGTATCTACCATGATGGAAGTCGGATGAGCCACACCGATGGCGTAGGAAAGCTGAATTTCACACTTATCAGCAAGACCTGCTGCAACGATGTTCTTAGCCACGTAACGTGCTGCGTAGGCTGCGGAACGGTCTACCTTTGTGCAGTCCTTCCCAGAGAAAGCACCGCCGCCGTGACGAGCATAACCGCCATAGGTGTCTACGATGATTTTACGTCCGGTTAAACCGCTGTCGCCGTGAGGTCCGCCGATAACGAAACGTCCGGTTGGGTTAATAAAGAATTTTGTGTTATCGTCCACTAATTCTGCGGGAAGAATCTCATCAAAGACATACTTTTTAATATCTTTGTGAATCTGATCCTGGCTTACGTTCTCATCATGCTGTGTGGATAATACAACGGCGTCCAGACGGATTGGCTTTCCATCTTCACTATATTCCACGGTTACCTGTGTCTTTCCGTCAGGACGAAGATAGGTCAGAGTTCCGTCTTTTCTCACCTTGGTCAGCTGAAGAGCCAGCTTGTGAGCCAGTGCGATGGGATATGGCATATATTCTTCGGTTTCATTGCTGGCAAAACCGAACATCATACCCTGATCTCCTGCTCCGATGGCATCAATTTCTGCATCAGACATCTTATTTTCTTTTGCCTCAAGAGCGCGGTCAACGCCCATGGCAATATCTTTGGACTGTTCGTCAAGAGCTACCATAACACCGCAGGTCTCGTAGTCAAAGCCATATTTTGCGCGGTCATAGCCGATTTCCTTTACTGTTTCCCGTACGATTTTCTGGATATCCACATACGCATTTGTGGTAACCTCTCCCATGACCATAACAATACCAGTTGTGGTACAGGTCTCGCAGGCAACCCGGCTCATAGGGTCCTGTCTTAACAGCTCATCGAGAATGGCGTCAGAGATCTGATCGCACATCTTATCCGGATGTCCTTCGGTTACTGACTCGGATGTAAATAATAATTTTTCCATGTTGTAATTCCTCCTCTATTTTACATGGGGGAATAACAAAAAGAAAAGTCCGCAGCAAATGCGGACTTGATAAACTGTATCAAATCCTCTTATTGCTCGATTTCTCGCTCAGGTTGGCACCTTCCAGCAGTTTCACAATGGCTTTTGCCATTATGTTGCGGGGGTTGCCGTGACTTCACAGATCCTTTGTATCTCCATCACTCTGAATAAGGGATATTACGTACTTTTCAGTTGTTATTCAATTGTAAGGCGCTATATAATTGCACCTATATTTTAACTTATTCATAATCGGCTGTCAAGTGCATTTCTATCCTGCATATTACTTCTCTTCCCAGAGAATGTCAGGATAGAGTCCTGATTGTTTCAGCTGGCGTATGGCCTTAACAACGTTCTCTTTATCTTCCTTGTAGGTCACACCGTACCAGCGGTCTGAGCTTTTTAAGACAGAGACTTCTGCCTTCCCTTCTTTTAAAAGTTCATCTACCACAAAGGGGAGGAAATATTCACACTTCACCGGATTTTGAGTGAGCTCTCGGTCAAGAAAGCTGATAAAACGGGAAGATAGCTCCTTTAAGATGCTTTCTGTAAATCCCCACAAATTCATGGAGACAAGAGTTTCCTCGGAAAGCTCGGTCCAGGAATTGCCGTCATCTTCTGTATATTCTGCAATTTCTCCATGCTTTTCAATCCGGGTGCGCTCATGGATATTTAAGAGTTTACCGTCCTCATTTACCGTGCAGACACCTCTGGCCACATGACCATTTTCCGTCAGGGTGTTATAAAGCTCATAGCCTACCATGGCATACTGATATTTATTCTCATCGTCAGAAACTCTGGTCAATTGATTATAGATTGCCTGAAAGGCAGTTCTTCCGTAATAATCATCTGCATTAATGACTGCAAAGGGTCCGTCAATGACATCCTGACAGCAAAGAATGGCATGACCCGTACCCCAGGGCTTTACTCTGCCTTCGGGAATCCCATACCCCTCTGGCAGCTTATCAAGCTCCTGATAGACATACTTTACGTTAACATGGTCTTTCAACCTGTCTCCGATATTTTCCTTAAACTCTTTTTCTATGGCCTTTTTTATAATAAAAACAACCGTTTCAAATCCAGCCTGCACGGCATCGTAGATGGAAAAGTCAATGATCTTATTCCCTTGCTCATCGATTGGATCAATCTGCTTTAATCCTCCGTAACGACTGCCCATACCTGCTGCCATGATTACCAGAACCGGTTTTTTACTCATTTTTCTTACCTCCGCTTATCTGCCTTGTCTGGCACTAAATGGTCAGATAGACAATTCTTATTTCAAAATCTATTTTAACATAATACGTAATAAAGTGTCCATATGATCTAAGTAACTGTCAACATATAAAAATCAAAACCAAGCCCCTATGTTTTATTAAAATAGTAAATACAAAAAGACTCTGCTATAATGTAGTAAAGTCTTTGTATCTTCATTATATCCACAAGGAGTAAATCATGAACAAATTATATGTAAAAACATCTGTTATTTTTTTGCTTATTTCAACAATCTTTTTCCCATACTATTTTTCATACAATGATAAATATGAGAGAGCATTTGGTTTTCCTTATAGATATATATTTTTCAATGAAATGAAGGTTTCCTTTTTCCTTTCAATGAACATTGATTTATCACTCTTACTCATTGACTTTGTTATTATTTACGTTTTTATTTACTTTGGTGCAAAAATAATAAAGGCTATTAAAAAGTTAATTCAACATATTAAAAAAATGTAAAGGCAGGTTGGAATTCTAAAGAATTCCAACCTGCCAATTGATACTAAGTATAAAAGTTCAACTTAGCCTACCTTTAATTTAAACTTCTTCGCTTCCTTCTCGGAATCTACTTTTTCAATCATGGCTCCAAGTCCCTGAAGTTTCTCTTCAAAGCACTCATAGCCTCTCTGAATAAATCCGATTTCATCGACAACAGTATATCCGTCTGCCGCCAGTCCTGCGATAACAAGAGCGGCACCGGCACGAAGGTCGGGGGCATTGACAAATGCGCCACTAAAGCCACCCACTCCGTCGATAACTGCTACGTTACCTTCTACCTTAACACTGGCACCCATGCGGGACAGTTCATCTACGTAACGGAAACGGTTTTCAAAGATACTCTCTGTCACCACACTGGTTCCATTAGCAAGAGCCAGAGTGACTGCCATCTGAGGCTGCATATCCGTAGGGAACCCAGGATAAGGAAGAGTCTTAATGTCTGTATGCTTCTGATTGGTCTTACCAACCACGCGGACTGCATCGTCAAACTCAACCACTTCACAGCCCATCTCAAGGAGCTTTGCAGAAATGGCTTCCAGATGCTTTGGTATTACGTTTTTCACCATAACATCCCCTCTGGTAATCGCTGCTGCACACATAAAAGTGCCTGCCTCGATCTGGTCAGGGATAATGGAATATTCGGTTCCATGAAGCTTATTCACACCGCGGATGCGGATGGTATCAGTACCAGCGCCTTTGATGTTGGCTCCCATGCTGTTTAAGAAGTTAGCAACGTCAACGACGTGTGGCTCTTTCGCCACATTTTCTAAAATAGTCTGTCCTTCTGCAAGAGTTGCCGCCATCATTACATTAATGGTTGCACCAACGCTTACCACGTCTAAGTAGATATGGCTTGCCACAAGGTCAATGGCATGGGCAATTACGGCTCCACGCTCAATCTTTACTTCCGCTCCAAGGGCGCGGAATCCCTTTAAATGCTGATCAATCGGTCGGCTTCCAATGTTGCAGCCACCTGGAAGAGGAACCTGTGCGCTTTTATACTTGCCAAGCATAGCTCCAATAAAATAATAGGAGGCTCTGATCTTACGAATGTATTCATCATCGACGGATACTTCCCGAATGGTTCCGCCGTTGATACGAACGGTATGTCTGTCGATGCGTTCTACCTTTGCACCAATCTCTTCAATCGCTTCCAGTAATACATTTATATCCCGAACATCGGGTAAATTATCGATCAGAACATCATCGTCTGTCATAATAGCTGCTGCCAGAATTCCTAAAGCGGCATTCTTTGCTCCGCCGATGGTAACTTCGCCCACCAGTGGATTTCCGCCCTTCATAATATACTGCTCCATTTCACACCTCTGATTATCACGTTATCTATTAAAAATTTCTTACGTTTTCTTGATTAGCCTTTGATAATTATAACACATCCTGGGAATTTGTAAAGAGAACGCATTTTCTATTCTCGAAGCAGTCCGCAGACAAAGTCATTTCCCTTCTCTGTAAAGAAGGATGAGGCATCGTTGATCCCCATCTTCTGGCTGTCTCCAGTGGATGGATTATAAAGAGTTACGTTGTACTGGTCATAGCCCGATATGAGAAGATATCCTCCCTGACCGGTAAACGCTGCCACCGGGCACCCCTTACCTACAAAGTACAGTACCTGGTTTAAGGTGCAGCCTCTGGCGTCGATCATAAGAACGCCTTCCCGTTTGGTTCTCTCTCCGTTAAAATCTTCTAGATTCTGCAAAAATACAGCTCCATTTTTCATGGGGTCCTTCATGTTTCGAATGGGTGGCCGATTGACACGGTTCCATAAAATTTCCTGATTTTGATCGGTTACCACGCCCATTCTGTCAAAGGCCAGGGCTAAAGCATCCGTAAAATCTCTTCTGCTTCCAAGAAAATGGCTTCCGCTATAAGCATAGTAGCGGTTCTCTCTGGTCTTTTGATTGCCCTTTAATTCCACCACTTCTGTTGTTTCATAAGCCACTTTCTTTGGCACTGTGATTCTTACATCTTTGCTTTGGGTGTCCTTGGAAAGCTGGATAAAATAAATCTTTTTTCGGTCCTGAGTCGAAGCGGAGCCCACACCTTCTATTTCATCATTGGTGATTTCCTGATTGCAGACAATGGTATCCCGCTTGGACGCAGCATAAGACTGGTCTAAAGACTTAGCTACCTGAGTCAAATGAATTCGGCTTTCATCCACTGATACATCGGAAATATAAACATTTTCCTGCTCATACTCCTTTAAAATCTTTCCGGTCTGGTCCATAATCTCGATTCGGTGCATGGGGGCATCTAAAATTCTGCCGTTTTCCATCCATTTGTCGCCTTCATTTGCGATGCCGTAGATAAAATCATCTCCGACAAAACCTAAGGGACGGTATAAATCATGATCTCCCCCTGCAATCTCCCGTTTGATTCCAGTGTCAAGATTCATGAGGTGAATCACTCCTGCCCCGTAGATATCGCTTCCTTCCTGCCATGCAAAATGGCGTTCCGTTCCGCTGACTGCATAGCCCCCTTCCATGAGGGAATCTGCAAGGACCATATATTCGTTGCTGTTTAAGTCAATTCCGTATACGGACCGGTCAGCCATTAAATAAAGCATTCCATTGCTTCCTAAATGAGCCAGCTGGTCCATATCCTCTTTGAGCATCTCATAGGATAAGGTAATTGGAGTAAAGAAACGTTCTTCAATGGCATTGTTCTGACTGCTGTACTGATACATGGCGATTCCCATGCTTCCCTCGTGGATTCCACGGTTCATGTACCCGTATACCAGGAAATTCACATCTCCATTGTCACCCACGGAAAGAATCTTAATATCATGCTGGTCATACCCGCTTCGAATGCGGTCATCTGCTTTGCTTCGGAAGGAAAATACCTTAACTCCGTGCTCTCCCTTCTGGTCAAAGGTCCAAAGGTCCCGGTTCACCACATAGGCAATCTGGTTCCCTGACGGACTTTTTGCTGTCCGTACCTCTTCCGGGTCAATAATTCCAAGAAGAATCCGTTTTCCGGCAAAAAGCTCTCTCTGCCCGGAAAAGACCTGGCTGGTATCCCGGTTAAAATCCATGAGATAAATTCTGCGGCTGTCCCACTTCATGGTGAAGTTGTCCTCCACCTCATAAAGTTCTCTGGAATCACCCTCCCCTCTGGCTACCTGGTATTTTAGCTGGACGCTGCACATAATTCCGTTTAAATCCTTAAGGGTTGCCTGAATATCCCCCACAGGAGTAACAGAAAGCCCGCCCCAGGTCAGCTGGGAAAAGCTGGAACGTATGGAAACATGGCTAAGAGAACTGTTATCCTCTGTATCATTGCTTTCCAGATAGGTGGTAAGCTCTTTGGCCTGCTCATAATTAAAGGTCTTTGTGGTAAAATCAACTGCAAAATCAATCATATCCTTGGCATTGCTGTTGTCTGTCCACATAATCCTTGTGTAGTAAAGGAGATTTCCTTTGCTTGAGGTATCCAGGTCGAGGACGAGTAGGTATTCCTTGTCCTTTGTCAGCAGATTCTGGATTGGAAGGGAAACAGAAACACCATCGTCCGCCTGATTCCAGGTCTCAACGGTTGTCCGCTCTACCAGCCGTTCCATATCGAGACTGCGGACTTCATAGCTGATTCCATTGATGCTTCCGCTGTAATCTGAAATCTGAAGGTTTAAAGAACGGTCGGCAGGCAAAAGGGTAAGGGCTTCCCTG
Organism: Lacrimispora xylanolytica; assembly: GCF_026723765.1. Classification (NCBI taxonomy): domain Bacteria; kingdom Bacillati; phylum Bacillota; class Clostridia; order Lachnospirales; family Lachnospiraceae; genus Lacrimispora; species Lacrimispora xylanolytica. The sequence goes on along the minus strand of NZ_CP113524.1, from coordinate 372,450 downwards.
GAAACGGTCTGCTTCATGTCCTGAGTGTAGCCGTGAAGCAGATTCATCTTTCTGCCATACATATCGGTATAAACAACGGGGAGAGAGGCCTCATCCATGGAGGTGTAGACCATAACATCTTTTTTTTCCGTTGTTTTTTGGTTCCAAACAAAATAAACTGCGGTGGCTGCTACAAAAACCGCAGATAACACCGCAATTTTCTTAATCATTCGATTCATATGAAAACTTCCTTTGACTTTACTTTCTATCTTATTATTCTATACAATTATAACCAAAACTACAATGAAAACTTTCTTAAACATTCGTAAATCCAGAGACTTTTAGGACGATAAGAGAATGTTTAAGGAATGGCGGGGAATAAAGGAAAGGGCTGAACGGACTGATTATGATAGAAGTTGGGGGAAATAGTTAAAAAATACGTCTTGAACGGCTTCTAAATCAGGTGACCTCCTTTTGAGGTAAACTCCAATCTGAAACTCCGTCACAAGACGTATTTATGTGTTATCTGTATGATATGGCTGGATCAATTGCTATTACACACTGATTCTTAGTAAGCTTCTATCGTCTATCTGCATCCGCAGAACAGAATTGTGGATATTTACATGGAATCTTTTCCATCGACTTTATTTCATCAGATCCGGATGCATTTCTTTGGCAAGCTGCTCCACACCATCTAAAATCTGGTAGCTGTATCCCCAGAAGTGACTGAAGTCTATGATATAAATCTGGCGGTTTTTCACTGCTGAAAGTGATTGTAATGCAGGCATTTCATAAATGGAAGCAACGGATTCCTCCGCATCAGGGCCGCCGGCATAGCGGGAGATGAGAAGTATATCAGGATTGGTGGAAACAAGCTGCTCCAGGGTAATTTCACCGGACGCATCTTTAAACGCGTTATCCAGCTTTATGATATTGAGGGCATCGTTTTGATAGGTATCAGTGGTTCCAGCATAGGTAGCAATTGTGCCATCGCTGTAGGATATATAGCCGTATTTAAGGGGCTCCACCTCTTTCATCTTCGTTTCCAGCTGGCTTATTCTGGTATGAAGGCTGTCTGCAAAGGCGGCAGCTTTATCTTCTGCATGAAAGATCTTTCCTATCTCATCAATGTCTTTAAACAATGCGTCAATTTTAGCTCCCTTTTGACAGGTATTAAAAATATACGTATTGACACCTAATGAATTCAACTCATCAACCGTACCCACGCCCCATTCTGAATCTGCAAACAGGTCACCTCGTCCCATGACAAGATCTGGATTTGCACCAAGGGTTATCTCTTTTCCTACATATTTTTCATTGAGCACGGGAATTTTAGAAAATTCTTCCTTGATATCTTCTTCCGTAGACCCATAAAGAGCAGCTACACCCACCATGGAATCTGTAAGACCCAGGCGAATCAACAGTTCTGCTGTGGACTGATTGTTCGCCACCACACGGGTGGGGGCAGCCTTAAATACCTGGTCCTTTGGTGACCACACGCCATCACTTATTCTATAATTGGATATGGTTAAGGGATAGGCTGAGGAATCAGAGCTCTGTTCCTTTGCAGTTTCATTTTCTTTATTGGCAGAGGGGGCTTTGGAGGCGCATCCTGCCACTCCTGCGGTCATAAGTGCAAGCATCGAAATGCCCATAAGTTGTTTTTTCCAAGTGAAATTCAATGGTATCTCTCCTTTTAAGTGGATTATAGGTTAGTTATGTCTAACTTATCAAATATACAATGGAAAGAGACAATTTGTCAACCAGTTCTAAAAAGTTTTCTGTCATACCCCCCCGGTCCCAGAGTCGTCCTTTTTATTGACAGCCGTATTTGAGTATGTTATATTGAACTTTGGTTAGATTCAGCTAACCATTATAAAACAGAATGCACCAATTACTAAGGAGTTATAAGCATGAAGTCACAAAATAGTCTTACAGCAGGTTTACGTAATAAGGGAAGAGTTCAACAAAAGTCATTTGTCATGTTGATCATCTTCCTGATTGTTTTTATAGTATTTTCCATTGGCTGTTCGGTTTCCATCGGACAGGTTAACATCTCACTCGGTGATACCTTTCGTATTTTGCTTTATAAGAGCTCTGGTATGAGACTTGGCTCATTGGATGGACTTTCCCAGGCGTCCTTTGCCGATATTATCTGGCATATCCGTATGCCCCGGGCCTTGATGTCCATGCTTATCGGCGCCGGACTTTCCCTGTGCGGCGTGGTCATTCAGGCATCCGTACAAAACCCTCTGGCAGATCCTTATATCCTGGGCATTTCCTCTGGAGGCGCATTAGGCGCAACATTTGCCATTATGCTGGGCTTTAGTATTCCTGGAGTCCTGGGACAGATGGGAGTTGCCATTTGGGCCTTTTTAGGGGCATTTGGAGCTGCACTTTTGGTGCTTGCCATTGCAAATGTAAAGGGCAAGGTTACCTCAGTGAAGCTTGTACTTGCGGGCATGGTCATCAATGCACTCTGTAATTCCTTTTCTAACTTTATTGTTTATTTTGCCAATAACTCAGAAGGCATTAAAACAGTTACGTTCTGGACCATGGGAAGCATAGCATCTGCGACATGGGATAAGCTGCCTTTGGTGGCAGTCAGTATCTGCGTTTCCTCCTTATTCTTCTTAACCCAGTCCAGGATTCTTAATACCATGCTGCTGGGAAGTGAAGCGGCTGTTACCCTGGGAATCTCCCTAAATCGGTATCTTCGCATCTTCATGCTGGTTTCTGCATTCGTTACGGGAATTATCGTTGCCAGCTGCGGTACCATCGGTTTTGTAGGACTGATCATTCCCCATATTGTAAGAGGTGTCATGGGATCCGACCACAAAAGACTGGTTCCGGTATCTATTTTATTCGGTTCTCTCTTTTTAATCTGGGCCGACATTTTGGCACGTACCCTGATCCCTCAGAGTGAGCTGCCCATTGGAATTATTACATCCATGATCGGGGCTCCCATGTTTTTGTATATGCTGATGAAAAAGGGCTATGGCTTTGGAGGTAAATAAGATGGAACTTAGAGCAGAAAATATGATCGTTACATTGGCAAATACGGATATTGTAAACGATATTTCGATTAAAGTGAAAAACAAACAGTTTGTAGGTTTAATAGGACCCAATGGATGCGGGAAATCTACACTGCTTAAGAGCATTTATAAGGTCATTAAACCAAAAAAAGGAAACATTTACTTAGGCGATTTGGACGTACTGAATTCAGAACCTCTGTCAGTCTCCCGTATTATGGGTGTTGTTGGTCAGTTTAATGATTTAAGCTTTGATTTTACCGTAGAGGAAATGGTTTTAATGGGCCGGACTCCCCATAAAAAGTTTATGGAACGGGATACCGAGGAAGATTATAAGATCGTGAGGGAAGCCCTTAATAAAGTCAGTCTGACCGGATATGAGGACAGGAGCTATCTCACCTTATCCGGCGGTGAAAAGCAGCGTGTGATCCTGGCACGTGCCATTGCACAACAGCCTTCCTTTCTTGTAATGGATGAGCCCACCAATCATCTGGATATTAAATATCAGCTTCAGATCTTATCCATTGTAAAGCAAATGAATATCGGCACCCTTGCTGCCCTTCATGATCTGGAGCTCGCTGCGGAGTACTGTGATTATCTCTATGTCATGAAGCAAGGTAAGCTTATGGCCCAGGGCACGCCAAAGGAGCTTTTGACCAGCAAGCTGATTCGTGAGGTATATGATGTTTCCTGTGAAATCTATACGAACCCCGTGACCGGGGAGCTTGGCATTGCCTATATGCCATTTTCCTGAGAATTACGGTGCGTATATAGGGGCTATTTCTAGCATATAAAAAGGTGTGTTTCATCACTAACTTAAGTTAGAGGGAAACACACCTTTTTATATTATCTACAACGACCTGATGCGCATCTTCTGCGATGCATCTCATTGACCAGCAGGACGGAAACCACATCGGTTAACCACCGATTATTCTTCGGTCCTGGAGGTCCCCAGTTTGGTCCCCACGGTGGGCCCCAGGGTTGATTTGGTCCCCAGGGCTTACCACATGGCGGTCCCCATGGATTTCCACAGCCAGGGTTCTTTCCTGGTGGCGGGCCCCATGGACCCCAGGGGTTTTTCGGGCCAGGAGGCGGGCCCCATGGACCCCAGGGACGTTTTGGCCCCGGATTCGGTCCCCAGGGTGGCCCCCAAGGTGGATTCGGACCCCAGGAGGAGTTATTTTGCTTTGTGAGCCGTTCAAGTTCTTCTGCTTCCTCTCCCCATTCTTCAATTTCTACCGTAGATTGAAAGGAATCAGGGGCTTCACTGCCTGCTTCTGGCTCCTCCTCTGATAGAATGCCATCGTTAAGAATCTGGCTGCATATGGAATCACAAATCTGGTTAATTAATATACGGTCCGGATATTCGTCGTACATTGGACTGTTCTTATAATCCAGATGATCACATGCAGAAACCACGTACTCCTGCAGACGTTTCATGTATCCTGGGTACATTCCCTGCAAGTATTCCAAATCCTGTACAATGAAATCCTTGCTTTCTAAGGGACCCCCGTCAGGGATTATGTCGCCGGATATCATATCCTGCCCCATCTGTCCCATATCGTCACCATAAGTATAATCCGAGTTATTGGGCACGGTTGTTCTCACTCCCTGCTATAAACTTATACATCACATAGTATGCTTCCCGGGATGTGAAAGTGAGCTTTTTAACAAAAAAAAGATATATTCCTGATCTTTCCAATCATCAGAAATACATCTTTCTTCGTTCCTTGTTTACTTAAAACAATGGAGTCTTGTAAACTCCTTCCGAAATCAGGGCTTTAATCGATGACGCAACTGCTTCTTTGTCTTCCTTATAGGTAACACCGAACCATCGGTCCTTTGTTTCAAGAACACGTACCTTTGCTTCATGATTCTGGACAAGCTTGTCAATGATTTTAGGAAGCAGATATTCAGACTTTATATCTCCTTCTTTCACTTCATTTAAAAAGACTGGAAAACCTCTTTTAAGCTCCTCTAAAAACTCTGGTGAAAGTCCCCACATATTCATGGAAACATTCTGGGTCAGAGGAATAAGGACTGTTTCTCCTCCATCCCTTCTTCCTTTTGCTTCTTCCCCGCTTCTTTGAAGCTCATATGTTTCGGTCACTTCCTTTAAGATTCCGTTTTCGTCTACCTGACATATTCCACGGGTCACTCCACCATTTTCACTTAAGGTGTTGCCAAGGACAAATCCGGCCATACAGATATCATAAGGGGTGGCCTCTGTATCCATGTGGTTTACCAGATAATCATGAATCTTAACAAAACCTTCTTTTCCGTAGTAATCGTCTGCATTAATGACTGCAAATGGTTCATGAATCACCTCTTTGGCACATAAGATGGCCTGACCAGTCCCCCATGGCTTTGTCCGTTCTGCTGGCTTTGTAAATCCCTGGGGAAGATCATAAAGCTCCTGATACGCATAGAAAACAGGTGCTACCTTTTCGATCCTTTTACCGATAATCTCTTTAAAATCGTGTTCTATGTCCTTACGGATAATGAACACAATCTTATTAAACCCAGCTTCCAGTGCATCGTGAATGGAATAATCCATAATAATCTCACCATTTGGCCCTACAGGCTCCAGCTGCTTGATTCCACCCCCGAACCGGCTTCCAATACCAGCAGCCATAATAACTAATGACGTTGATTTCATGTATATCTTCTCCCTGTTCTGTTTTATCTGCCATATAGTATACCACAAATTACTGTATTCATCTATAACATACGGCTTTTTATCCAGATTCTGGGATTACTTTCTACTTATTCTTCTGAATCATTCGGTGAATCAGCGGCTGCATAAACGCCCCAGCCTTGACCCCAAACATACCAATTACAACCGCTATGGGTTGAAACAGGTCCGAATACTTCCTTACTACCACTAAAAGGACAGCAAACAGTATCATATAACGGGCCAGTGAGCTTGTGGCAGTGAACATGACGGTAAACTTTTTGCTCTGGGTCTTTAAACAAAGCTTAACCACTGCCGCCATGGAAAAAAACATAGCCAGGGATAAGACCATCCCTAACAAAAGTCCTGCAAATACAGACGGACGGGGATAAATAATCAGTGCTAAAAGCAAGGCTGCTCCTGTAAAAATCCCGATTCCTGCTGCAACCTCAAGAGTCAGCTTCTTGTCCTCTTTTATCATAAAATGCCTCCTGCTTTCCGATGCCATAAAACCGCAGTTTAAAGCATACGGTTTGAGTACATGCAACTGATATTATACCCAATGGGGTGAAATTTGTCCATGAAAAAGGATTTCCTTTCCTCCTTACTCTTCTGAAGGCGCCGACCTCGGCATAAACCAAACAAGCCCAAGGCAAATGCAAACAATTCCTGCTACAATTAAAATACTGGTCTCCATGGCTCCAATATCTCCAACGGTAGTCTGAAGATGAAAGAAAATCGTAGTTACTACGGCAGAACCCATTGCCGCTGCTAATTGCTGTACGGCACTTAGAGAACCACTTGCGCTGCCTGCTTCGTCATGCTCGATATCGCCGAGAGCCACTTCATAAATGCTGCTGAAGCAAGCGCCCATACCTGCACCGATCACTAAGATGGCAGGAGCTGTCAGTAAAGCCGTATCGGCCATTCCTTTGATTAAGACGGTAAGCCAGAGACCGAGAGCGCCTATCAGTGTGGCAGCAAGCCCCATGACAATAACGGTACGTCCAAGCCTTGTTAACAGTGGCCGGCAGACCATGGAGGAGATCACAATGCCGATTGCCATTGGGCATAGACCAAGCGCTGCCTCATAGGGAGTAAGATGAAGAACCAGCTGAAAGAACAAGGAAATAACATAAGCCAGGCCATTTACTGCTGCAAAAAAACCGAGACCCAATACTAATCCGGAGGTGAATCCTTTATTCTTAAAAAGCGAAGGTTTAATCAGGGGATTTTCAGCGTTACGCTGACGGAGTGAAAAGGCCACAAGCATCACGCCACCTGTTATGAGACTGGCAATTGGCAGAATGGTCCAGCCAGCCGTTGAGCCCTCATTTAAGCCAAAGATCAGACCGAACATTGATACTCCCAATAGAGCAGTACCGATGCCATCCAGCTTTTCATTGGAGTCAGGCTGGTCATGAGGCAATAACTTAACCGCAGCAACAAAGCCCACCAGACCAAGAACGATGTTGATGAGGAACACCGGGCGCCAGTCAAGCCCGCCGATGTTCGCCTGAATAATAAATCCTGCTAAAATAGGGCCAATCACAGAGGAGAGACTCATAACCGGTCCAAAAGCGCTGACCGCACGTGGAAACTGTTCCCGGGTAAATGAGGACATTAAGATGCTCATACCTTGGGGAATGAGCAGAGCACCAAAGCCCCCTTGTACCAGCCTCCCTGCAATCAGCATGGACGGATTGACAGATAAACCGCAAAACGCCGAAGCCAACGTAAATCCTGTTATGCCAATCAGAAACATTCGCCGTTTCCCATAACGGTCCCCCAGGCGTCCGCCAATGACCAGCAGCACGCCCATTGCTAAAGCATAACTTGCACCAAGCCATTTGATCAGAGACTCGCCTCCTCCAATGTTTTGAACAATGGAGGGTGCTGCGATATTGGTGATGTTTGAGTCCATGAGATCCAGAATATCTGCAATAATTACAACAGCCAATATGAGTCTCAGCCGTAGTGTGAGCCGAGATGGATCGGCTTGTTTTTTAATTGAATTTGTTTGATCCATACGATAATCCTCCTTTAATTAGAATTCTATTAAATAGAATTCTATCTAATTTGCCAAGCAATAGTATCAAGCTTTTATTGACAACCATTACTCTATTTTTAAATTATGAAAAGATATCCGGAGAAAGCGTAAATAGGCTGTTTTCTCTTCCTCTGACATTCCTTCTACAAGGAGCTGTTCTAATTCTTTAAAAGAGCTTTCAACCTCTTCGATCAGCGCTCTTCCTTTTTCAGTGATATCTACCTGTTTTGTCCGACCATCTTCGTTTCCTGTGCTGCGTGAAATAAATCCTTTCCGCTCTAACCCCTGCAACAGGCTGGTAATAGACGGCCCTCTTAATTTCATGGAACGTTCCAAGTCCTTTTGAACAATTTCTTCCTCTCTTCTAAGCCGTTGATCTAAGTCACCCAGCAAGCGTGCCTGCTGATTGGTGATGTCATAAGGTAGAAGCTTATTGTCCAGCATTTGCTTCATGGCATGTACGATTGATCTTAAATAAAATTCATAACTGTTGTTATTCATGTGTGTATCCATATATATCACCAGCCTCTTCGCTCACATTTTTTTAATGAAACCCGTAATTAATTAGAATTCTATCTAATTATATCTACTGTCCCATCAATTGTCAACAAAAGGTCTGAGATCGAGTTCCTCTGACGACCTCGACCTCTCATAATGGAATACACGAACAGTAATGAACTTATAATCCATTCCGCCAATCATTTCCATGACCACCGCACCGTTTTCCAAAATGACCACCTCGGGAATGCAGGTCATGGCGTGAACGCTCATCATGGCCCATACCCATATGTCCATGACCAAAGGGCATATCCTGACTTGAAAATCCGGCCTCGTCCTTTGACATTGATTCTTCCATAGAAGAGATCAGTTTACCCAACAGCCCTGAAAGCTGTTCCTTCTCATCTTCTGACAACCCGGCGCACCACGATTTGGCTGACTGCTGCCTCTTATTTATAAACTGGCCTTCCATCTCCCGTCCCTTCTCTGTGAGATAAACATTGATGACCCGTTTATCTTTCTCATTTTGCCGGCGTTCCACAAAGCCGTTTTCAACAAGCTTCATCACAAGTTCTCCAAGGGAAGAAGGACGGATATCAAGCTTCTCAGCAATCTCTGACTGAGTCATGCCATCATGTTCCGCAAGCATACGAAGGACAAGTCCTTGTCCGCGTCCCATACCACTTCCCATGATTCCTGAATTCATAGTATGGTGTTCCCGGTGAATCAGTCTGTGAACCAGATTGGTACAATTTCGAATTTGTTGCAATAGCTTTTCAGATGTATTTGTCTCCATAATTTGTTCTCCTTTCATTACTAAGGTACCTTATAATTTATATACTAAATCAGCTTTTGTATATTGTCAAGGAAAATATTAAGGTACCTTATGATATTTCTTAAATCAAGATGCCTGTGGAATCATATGATTTCTCCAATATACCAGAAAAGAGGTCTGGCTCCCTCCGATATACGGAGAAAGCCAGACCTCTTAGGAAGCTGTAATTAAATCTCTTTTGTTGCTGGAAGAATTGTTTCCACTTCTGCGTGTGGACGAGGAATTACGTGTACGGAAACCAGCTCGCCTACACGCTGAGCTGCTGCTGCACCTGCATCTGTAGCTGCCTTAACAGCACCTACATCGCCTCTTACCATAACAGTAACAAGGCCGCCACCTACGAATTCCTTACCGATTAAAGTAACGTTTGCTGCTTTAACCATAGCGTCTGCTGCTTCGATAGATCCAATTAAACCTTTAGTCTCAATCATTCCTAATGCATCGTATTTCATATTATTAATCCTCCTGATTATATATATAAATTTTTATTGGTTCACTTATTTAACAATGGTGACAGTTGCGGAGCCGCCAAGGCCCATAGCGTTGGCTTCCTCAGTGTCTAAATGGCATTCAAGGCTTGAAGTATCGGTTACGCGGATGGCAACATGATCAAAGATGCCTCCACGGATTCCTTCTGTCTTAATGCTTACTTCCTGTCCGTCGTGTACGCCGAATTTCAGCGCATCGGATGGGCTCATATGAATATGTCTCTGGGCAACGATAACGCCTTCTTTTGTTTCAACAGAACCTTTCGGTCCCACCAGTGTGATTCCTGGTGTTCCGGATAATTCACCGGACATCTTTGGCTGAGCCTTTTTACCAAGCTTAAAGCTGTCGGCTGCCAGAATCTCCACCTGAGTCTGCTTTCTGACCGGTCCTAAGATACGAACCTTCTCAATGGCACCCTTAGGGCCGCAGATGGTCAGTGTTTCCTTGCAGGCAAACTGTCCTGGCTGGGATAACTCTTTCATGTTGGTAAGCTCATATCCCTTACCAAAAAGAGCCTCTAAATCTTCCTGGGACAGATGTACGTGACGATTGGAAACACCTACTGGTATTTTGAAGTCATCTTTTCCGGAATCTGATTTTACTGCTTCCATTAAAAGCTGAATGACTGCTTCGTATTTATCCATGATACTTTCCTTTCCCAGTTGTGTTTACTGACCCTTCATCGCTAACACGATCTCTTTTACAAGAGCTGCTAACTTTTCATTGTCATCACAACCACTCTGACAGGATGCTGCCTGAGCTGTTTCCTTTTTCTCAAAAGAAGATACAAAATCAGATGGACTGCAAGCTGTCTTTGTGCTTCCATTCTTCCATGTGAAAGTAGGATCATTTTCTACGATGGTTGCACAGTCCTTTAATCCGTAAGCTACTGTTTTGATGTTGATTAAGTGCTTTGGACTAACGTTCTCAGAAACAGAGCTTCCGCCGCAGGTACCGCATCCTAAAGTAAAGGAAATTGGAAGACCTGTGCTGATTCCAGTTCCGCCCTGGCTTCCGCCAGTGTTTACAAGGATTCTGGAAGCTGGCTTAGCTGCAAACTTGATTACCTTGTCACGGTCCTGAGTATGAATGCTCATGGTATGTCCGATACCGTTCTGTAACAGACGGATGCTCAGTCCACAAGCTTCTTCCCAATCCTTAACGGTATAGAAAGCAAGTACGGTTGTCAGTTTCTCGTAAGATAACGGATAACCTTCTCCTACGCCTTCCTGCTTACCGATTAAAACTTTGGTTCCTTCTGGAATCTGGATTCCAGCTGCTGCAGCGATAACCTGAGGAGAACGTCCTACAAATTTTGCATTCATGTTATGTCCGTTCTTAAATAACAGATTGCAAACCTTGTCTGTCTCTTCTTTTGTCATAAAGTATCCGCCCTGAGCCTTTAACTCTGAAACCACTTCTGCGTGGTTGCTTTCCTCGCAGATGATAGACTGCTCAGAAGCACAGATGGTACCGTAGTCAAATGTCTTGCTGGCGATGATTGTTTTAACAGCTTCTTTTACATTTGCAGTCTTCTCGATGTAAGCTGGAGAGTTTCCTGCGCCTACGCCGATGGCTGGCTTTCCTGCACTGTAAGCTGCCTTAACCATTCCAGGACCGCCAGTTGCGATGATGATAGCAACTTCTTTGCACTTCATCAGTTCATTGGTGGAGCCCATAGATGGCATGGTCACACAGCCGATGATTCCTTCTGGAGCGCCAGCTGCGATTGCTGCATCACGCATCACTTCAGCTGCTTTTAAGGTACATTTTGCTGCTGATGGATGTGGGGAAAATACAATTGCATTTCCTGACTTGATTGCTGTCATGGATTTAAAGAATACAGTTGAGGTTGGGTTTGTAGAAGGTACAATACCCATAATAAGACCTACCGGCTCAGCTACCTCAATGGTTCCTGTTGCATGATCTTCGGAAAGAATTCCTGTTGTCTTCATATCCTTGATCTGCTCGTAAAGAAGAGTGGAAGCTGCATGGTTCTTATATGCCTTATCTGCTGCCTTACCAAATCCAGTTTCTTCTGCTGCCATTTCGCCGAGACAGAGCGCATGCTCCTCTCCTGCTTTTGCCATACTTCTTAAGATTGCATCAATCTGTGCATCTGTATATTTTGCAATTGCTTTTGCTGCTGCTTCTCCGCTTCTTGCTAAATCCCTTGCTTCTTGGATGGAACGTAAATCATAATCAAAATTTTCCATGTTCCGGTTCTCCTTTTCTAAAAATCTTAATCATTTTGTCCATAATACTTCCCGAATTCTTCCAGCAGCAGGGTTTTATTTGCCTTTGAAATCTCTCGTCCAGCTATGCTGAATTCCGGATATTCACGGGCAAGCGTCCTAAGCTCTGTTACCTTCATATCTTCAAGTATCTTCATGGTCTCTAAAAAACCATCCTGCTTCATCCATGTATCAACGGTTTCTCTCTTGATCGTATCTACCGTATCGGTCTCACAGGAAGATTCTTCTTCTGTCACTGCTACTAATGGCTCTGCCTGGATTTCTGGCTCCTGCGCCGGTGCCGGCACTGGTTCATCATCAGGCTCGTCCGGAGTTCCTCCGCCAATGACCGCCACAAGCTCTTCATGGGGTCTTGGAATCACATGGCGTGTGATCAGGGACGCTGCATCGATACGTTCTACCGCTGCCGCTCCTGCGTCTACCGCTGCTTTTACTGCTGCCACATCACCAGTTACTGTTACAGAGATAAGACCTCCGCCGACTGTAGTTCTTTCCAATAGAGACACATCTGCTGCCTTTAACATGGCATCGGCGGCCTCAATGGCAGTCAGCAGACCTTTTGTTTCTATAAAGCCAAGTGCCTGCATCATTTACCTCCTTAAACCAGATCTGCCCAGTTGGCCGGATAGGTTGCGTAGAATACTCTCGCCTTATCCGGGGAACCCCAGATCACTTTAGATCCTGACGGTACGAAAAGCACGTCTCCAGCTTTGGCTGTGTAAGTCTTTCCGTCGATCGTCACAGTAAGTGTTCCTTCAATGACATAATCGATTTCTTCGTATGTCAGCTCCCATTCAAATTCTGAATGGTCGATGACAAGAAATCCTGCACTGATTTTGGATTCTTCCTTGCTTACTAACTCCTGGTAGTAAGCTTTTACGTTAGGATCCCCTGTGTCAAATACATCCATTTTAACGGAGCTTCCACGAACTACTTTAAGACCGTTTCCATGGCTTTCTGACTCATATGGCTTTAAAATGTCATTTAACATTCCTCGTTCCATCAGTGTCTTCAGTACCATATAAATTTTCTCGCTGTCAATGTCCATACCTGCAAGTGATGGCTGAACCTGTGGCTTTTCTTCTGCTTTGTCACAGAAGGTGATTCCATAAGCATCTGCTGCATCCTTTGCAGATGGAGTGATGATGCTTCCGCATTCCATGTGAAATACTTTTTTGCCTTCTGCATGGAGCATCTCTACATCTTTTGCACAAATCAACTGCTTCATATGATCACTTCCCTTCTATATAAATTGGCAATCCTCATCTATGATTCCAATTACTACAGCATCGATGGGAATCTCATCATTTCCCAGCATGCGTCTGGCAGAAGAGCCGGTAGATACGATGACACGGTCTCCGATACCTGCACTGATGATATCTGCTACGATCAGCCGCTCGCCTTCCCTGGTACCTCCGATGATCTCAGCAAGCATGAATTTATAACCGTTTAAGGAGTCGGCTTTTCTGGTTGCCCAAATGTTGTCGATCAGTCTTGCTGCTACCATTCCATGGTCCCTCTCTTCTCTCTTTGTTTGATTTCTTCCATCGCTGCCTCTACCGATGCCGTATCCCCAAAAATCGCCAGCATAATCATGTTCTGTGGGCAGCTTCCCCTGATATCTTCCACCGTTACGCCGACAGCCTTTTCCGCCACATCGGCAGCACAGACCATCTCAATGATACGCCCCTGAATCAGCCCAACAGCGTCCACCGGCCCGATGGGGGTTGAAGAGCCGGAGCCTTTTCTTCGGTTTAAAATATCAATGGTTCCTTTTGACGGTGATTTAATGATCCGGTATTCCATACGTCCACTTCCTTTTTATGCCATTTCCTCCTGTGTACAGGAGAATGCGATTCCAAGAGGAGTTACAAACATTGGGTTCTCAGGCTTTCTTGTCCTGATTCCCGTCTGTTTTTCTATGATTCCTTCGATTCCAGTCAGACAGCAGGTTCCACCTACCAGGTAGATCTCATCTACGTCATGACCTTCGATGTGCTGCTTAATGATGGAGGCCACTTTTTCAACCACCGGCTTTAATACCGGAAGCAGCTCCTTGTGGTGTTTCTCCTCGCGCTTATAAACGTCCGCTTCCTGAAAGCTCATATTATAGGCTCCGGATATCACCAGGGAGAAATGGGTTCCGCCAGTAGGTTCATCAGCTACATATACCACTTTACCATCCTTTAAGATGGAGATACCTGTGGTACCGCCGCCGATATCCACCACGGCTCCGTTTTCAATCTTTAATACTGCATTTGCCGCCGTAGGCTCATCAAGAAGGGCAGTGATTTCAAATCCCGCACCCTGTACCACATTCTTAATGGCTCCCCCGTCCAGAGAGTCCGTTCCCGGAGGGATTGCTGCAGCCGCATAAAGCAGCTCGGTGTCCAGCTTCTCCTCAAGTTCTGCCTTAAGCTCTCTGACCAGGCGGATGGCACCGATATAATCGACTACCATACCGTCACGGACCACATCTGCATACCGGTACGCACCGGCAACTGGCTTAAAGTTTTCATCAAGCACAGCCAGTACGACACACGCTGTTCCTAAATCCACTCCCGTATAGTAAACAGAGGAGCTTCCCTTAACGGGATGCTTTACCACTGCTTCAAACTGGCTGACCAGTTCATTGCAGCTATCAAATGTTATTGCTTTCTTTGACATGCTTTTCCTCCATATTCTAAACAGATGAGCTGTGATAAGCGGTTAATGACCGGGTTAAACCGATTGTCTCCCGCTTCTGCTGATAATTCTCTTACACAGCAGCGCAGACGGTGAAGCATAACAATCTCTTTTCCCTTTTCAGACTGGGCATGAAAGCCTGTAATATCAAAACAGTCTGAAAAGGATTCGTTTATATTATCTTTATGAAAGCCTGTGCAGACCTTTATGGTATTGTCTTCTCCGGCGCTTTCTTTCCCCACGTCCGATAGCTTCCGTTCCAGATCAAATACCTGTTGTGCCAGAAGTACATCCCGTTCCATAAGCACAAGTCCGACTTCCAAAAACTGGGCCTGAAGAGTTTTTGTCTTAAGCTCAAGCATTCCGCTTGGTGCACTTGGCATGTTAGCTTCCTGCACTTTTACCTCTTCCTTTTTCTCTTCCAGCTTAAATGGTTTTCTTTTTACCGACATAGGATCGTCACTAAAGGAGATTTTCTTATCTACCAGAAATTGTCTGGCTCCTGGTGTAAGTCTTGTCCCCCCTTGAAGATCATAAGAGGTAAAGGGTTCTCTGCGAAACAAAATTCTTAAATCATCTTCTGTTATGAATTTCATTAAAATCCCCCCTTACACAATTTGCGATAGATATTTGCGATATCTTCTGCTGTCGGAACTCTTGGGTTCGTTAATGTGCAGTTATCATGAAGCGCCTTTTCTGCCATTTCCTCTACAGCCTGTAAAAACTCGTCACGATTAATGTTTAATTCCGTGATCTGCTGCGGAATCTTAATTTTATTCATAAGATTCTTTATATGACGCACCAGGCCGTGTACCGTGGCTTTATCTGTTCCGGCTGCGATACCAAGCATGTTGGCAATCGCCATATAGCGCTTGCACGCTTCGTATTCTCCTGCGTCTTCAAGACCAGCATTAAAGCTGATGATATGAGGAAGTAAAATTGCATTGCTTCTTCCGTGAGGAATATGGAATTTAGCTCCAAGGGCATGTGCCATACTATGGCAAAGTCCAAGGCCTGCTCCGTTAAAGGCAACACCTGCCAGACAGGATGCGTTGTGCATATGAGTTCTGGCTTCTAAGTCGCTTCCTTCTTCTACGGTACGTGCAAGATAGCCCCAAACCAGCTTCACTGCTTTTTCCGCAAATGCATCTGTAAAATCACCTGCGCTGGTAGAAGCATAAGCTTCCAGTGCATGAGTCAGTACATCCATTCCGGTATCTGCCGTAATATGAGGCGGAACCGATACGGTAAAGCGCGGATCTAAAAATGCTGCATCCGGCACCATACTGTCAGAACGAAGCGGGTATTTTGCCTGTGCCTCTGGATCTGAGATGACTGAGAAGTTAGTCACTTCACTTCCGGTACCGCTGGTTGTTGGAACCGCTACCAGATAAAGCTTTGCATTGCCCATCTGTGTATAGATGTGGCTGGCTGCCTTGGCTGTATCAATGGCAGATCCACCGCCGAGAGCGATGATGGCATCAGGTCCGAAGCTTTGCATGTTTCCAATTGCCCTTGATACCACTTCAATGGTAGGATCCGGCACTACCTCAGAAAACACTTCAAAGCTGCTTCCTTTTTCCGTTAATAAGTCTGTAATCATGCTTACCTTTCCTGACTGGGCCATAAAGGGGTCACAGATGATATAAGCCTTATTCACCGGCAGTTCCTTTATCTGATCAAGACAGGAGGATCCCATATAAACCTTTGTGTTCATTACAAATTGCTCCACGTTACATTTCCCTCCTTTCATTGTATTTGCCCTGTTTCATTGGGCATACAGGGATACCCCTGGGTGTTTCATTCGATTTGTCCGTGCTCTCCGGACTGAGCCCTAACGCTTCCATTACCTCTAAAAGACCGGTTCGTTCCTTTAGATTTATGTGGCAGTAGGGTTCCAAAACCCCTGTTTTTCTTAACTGACGGATACACCAGCCGTCATTTTCAGGCTTATCTCCGTTTCCGGTAATGACTCCAATCACCGGTACCCGGAACGCTTTCGCAAATCCCGGCGGGTAGCTTTCCCGGCATGAAGACTGGTCTACCAGCATCAGTACATGGGAGGCATCCTGAGCGGCAGCAATAATATGCTTATGCATCCAGGGACTTTCTAGGTAGACACCCGGGACATCCAGGGTCATTTTCCCATATACCATGTTTTGGGTCCGCCTCGCGGGCTCGTCTATGCCGTTTAGAACATTAGCCAGTGAGGTTTTCCCGCTGCCGCCTGGCCCAATGATCATGATTCTCTTCTTTCTCATGTCTTTGTGACCGGTGGCACGGTGTAACCAAGTACACGTTCCAACGTTACGCATACCGCAGTTAAAGCAGTTTCCACACTATCCACGTCGCCTGCAATGATGACAGATCCGGTAAACCGGTCTAAAAATCCCACCTGCACATCCGCTGCCTTTGCTGCAATATCCGCAGCAATGATGGATGTCTCAAAGGGAGATAAGGTGAGAATTCCAATGGCTCCAAGTTCATCAATGCCCAGGCATTCATATACCTCCCCAATGGGGGATGCGATGACATGGGCAATGGTCACCTGTTTGCCCGGAACGGATTCTTCTATGACACGCTGCTGCATCTCTACCACGACGTTTTCCCCTTTCCTAGTGCTTCACTACAGTAACCGGGAACTGATATTCTTTCATCCAGCCTTCAATCCGGTCTAAATCCTCCGCGCTTAAGCTTGGATCACCTTCAATCGGGTATTCCTTATCCAGCTGATTGTATTTATTCACTCCCAGCTTGTGGTAAGGAAGGAGATCAATTCCCTTAAAATTCTTATCATCACGGAACGGCATCAAAAACTTGATAACCGCATCTATTTCTTCTTTGCTGTCGTTGATTCCCTTTAACATCGGCATACGCACCTTAACGTTATAGCGGCGGTGGAGCAGTTCCTTAATGTTAGTAAGAATCAGCTCATTGCTCACTCCTACCAGCTCGTTGTGCTTTACCGGATCCATATGCTTGATATCAAAGAGGAATAAATCCACATACTCTGCAATCTTTAATATTGTTTCCGTTTTTGTATAACCGCAGGTTTCAATCGCTGTATTGATTCCTTCCCGCTTACAGGCCATTAAAAGGTTTAAGGCTGCCTCCGGCTGGGCGGTCACTTCACCGCCGCCAAGGGTTACCCCTCCGCCTGAAATGTCGTAAAATCCTACATCCTCTTCCACGATCTTAAGCAGCTCTGAAATGGTTTTCACCTCTCCAGCAATGTTAAGCGCCGCGTTGGGACAGACCTTTGTACATTCCATACAGCCGATGCAATCCTTTTCCCGCACAATTTCATGCTTACCGGTCTCGTTGGATATCACATGGATTCCTACGGGGCACACTTTCGTGCACGCCCCGCAGTCTACACAGGAATTTCTTTTATACATCACCTGGAATTTCCGTTCCAGCCCTTCCGGGTTGGCACACCATTTACACCGGAGCGGACAGCCTTTAAAGAACACCAGAGTTCTGATACCCGGCCCGTCATACATATTGTACTTCTGCACATTAAAGATTAGCGCCTTACGTTCAATCTCTCCTGTATTTCCATGGTCCATAGTGATTAATCTCCGTTTCCTATTAGAAATGTGTGAGCATGGTTCTGCTGATGATCTCGTCCTGTACGTCCTTGCAAAGCTCAACGAAGAATGCGCTGTAGCCGGCAACACGTACGATTAAGTCACGATACAGTTCTGGATGCTTTTGAGCCTCGATTAAGGTGTTGTTATCCAGATAGTTGAACTGCATCTCACCGTTTCCGAACATACAAGCAGTACGAAGAAGTGCGATTAAGCTCTCTTCTCCTTCTGGAGTATCAAGAAGTCCTGCCATAATCTTAAAGTTGTGTACCATACCAATGTTCATGCTGTCATTAGACATCTTGGATACGGATTTGATGATAGCTGTCGGTCCCTTAAAGTCGGCACCCTGAGTTGGGCTGATACCGTCAGAAAGAGGAAGCCATGCATTACGTCCGTTTGCAGATGCACCAGTCAGCTGTCCGAATGGAGTGTTGTTTGAAATGGATAAGGTTCCGTGGCTTAACACAGAGTATAATGTTTTATATTTTCTGTGCTCATGCTCGGTAAAGTCAACCAGATCAGCTGCAATTAAATCTGCATAATCATCGTCGTTTCCGTATTTTGGAGCATTTAAGCAATCGGTGCGGATCTGATCGTATCCTACAAAGTCAGCCTTTAATGCTTCATTTAACTGCTGAAGTGTGTATTTCTTCTCATCGAATACCAGCTTTTTGATTGCTGCCATGGAATCTGCATAAGTTGCAAGACCAGACCATACAACACCAGGTCCAAAGTTATACATAGCGCCGCCGGCAGATACGTCTTTTGCCTTTTCCATACATCCTTCGTACATGATGGACATTAATGGCTTTGGTGCTAATTCTCTGTGGATACGCTGAGAAATTACAGTAGCTACAGAAGACCATTTTGTGATGTACTTAATCTCTTCTTTTACTGCTGCCTCAAATTCTTCATAGGTCTTAAAGCTGTTTAGGTCACCCATATCCGGGCAAACCTGCTTGCCATACCATAACGGAACACCCTTGTTTAAAACAAGCTCGATACAGATTGGCCACTGAGTATAAGCAGTTGAGGTCCACTGGTATAAACGACCGGACTTCTGAGGCTCTACACAGCCCATAAGACAGTAGTCACGTGCATCTTCAATGGTAACGCCCTTAGCAAGCATCATCTTGATGTGTGCATCGTCAAAGTGACAAGCTGGGAAGCCCATACCGGAACGAACAACATCTACGATTTTCTTTAAGTACTTCTTCGGGGACTTATTGTGGATACGGCAAGCTAAAGATGGCTGATAAATCTTTACGTGACGAACTGCATCCATTAACAGGTAGGTTAATTCATTAGTCGCATCCTGTCCGCTTCTGGTAACTCCGCCGACGCACATATTTACGAATGGCTGATATCCTGCGAAGAATTTGGAACCGCCCTCGCTGGTGATCCACATCATCTCAGACATCTTAATAAGCATACATCCAGAAAGCTCGAATGCCTGGAAATCGTTCATACGGCCGGACTGGATATCGTCTTTGTAGAATTCGTACATGTACTGGTCTACACGTCCGATGGACATACCGGTCTGGTTCTCTTCTACTACAAGAAGGGATTCGATGGTCCATACAGATTGGATAGCTTCCCAGTAAGTTCTTGGCTTGTGAGCCGGAACATAAGCATTTACTTCAGAAATCTTGTAAAGCTCAGCCTTACGCTTTGGATTTGTTTCTTTGTCTGCAAGCTCTTTTGCATAGTCAGAAAGTCTCTTTGCGTAAATCATAACGCCTTCTGTGGTATCGATGATGGACTTATAGAAGTAGATCTTCTCAATATCATCCGGATTCTGATAATCCAGTTCTTTTAAATGATCCTTTGCTTCCTGCTGAATATCCAGCATGCCCTTCTTCATTAAGATTACGTCGTAACCAGGGTTTGAATCGCCGCCGCCGTTGATTGCGTGGTAGGAACAGTCAGATACGAAAGATTCACCGGATAATTCCCAAACACCAGCTTCACGGTACTGATCTTCACAATACTCATCAACAGATTTGCCTTCCCAGTATGGGAACAGCTCTTCCTTCATGATCTTCTTATCTTCATCAGAGATGTAGAAAGGATCCTGAGGACGGGAACCAATGGTATCAATCTCATCTACCATCCATCTCCATGCGATATCAGGAGAGAATGCACCTGCACGAGGAGCGCCGTTAGGAGCACCAACGATCAGCTCGTTATCCTGGATCACAAGAGGAGCAGTTTCGCAGCAGTAGCGGAAGCATTTTGCACGAAGCATGATCTTAGGCATACCAGGGTTCTCTTTTGCAATCTTAGTGATGGCACGAGCACGGTGTGTTGTGATGGTTGGCTTATGTGTTAAGTAGTTCTCTTTTAATTTCTGAAGTCTTGCAGTGATGCCGTCAGGGATCTCAGTACCCTCCTCAACATTTACATAATTACTCTTAGGAGCGGACTCCTTTTTGTTGATCTCATCAGAAACGCTTTCGAACATCTTCATGAGAGAAGCTCTCTCTTCTGGAGACATGTTCTTGGTCGCTTCTACAAATTTATTAGAAAATTCACGAATATCCAATACGATTTCCCTCTCTTTCTGTTATTTCTCGTCCAGTTCTTTGGACAGTGCCTCTAAGATCTGCTTTAACAGAGCCTTAGCATCTTCCGCACCGTTTTTTCCTTCGGGAACGGCAACATACCCTTTGTCAGCCCGATTCGTCAGCTTTAGGAATTCCTCAGCTTTGCGGACTCCATATCCTACCTTACGGACGTATATGAAGTTCATGGGGGAGACATTATCTGCAGTCATTCCTGCACCTGACGTGATGCTTCCTAAGGTCATAGCCGGGAACAGATTCGTTGTTGCTCCCATACTTCCAAGGGTAGCCGGTGTGTTCACAAGAACTCTTCCGACTGGTTTTTTACATGCGAACTGGCGGATTACTTCCTCGTCTCTGGAATGGATCACCAGGGTGTGACCGTGGCTTTCATTGACCAGAAGGCTCATGCATTTCTCGCAGGCATGCATCCAGTCGTGCTCAATGTAATAAGCAAGTACCGGACAGAGAAGTTCTTTTGCAAATGGGTTTCTTTCTGAAATATACTTCTGTTCAGAAACTAAAACCGTGGTAGAATCAGGTACTTCAAAACCTGCTCGTCTGGCTAGCCAGTCCGCCGGTCTTCCCATGATCTCGGTATCTGCCGTTCCACTTTCCAGCCAGAGAAGATCGATTAACATCTTTTCTTCCTCGCTGTTCATGAAATAGGCATGATTCCTTACCATCTCTGCTTTTACATCTGCTGCGATTACGCTGTCCACGACCATATACTGCTCTGCCGCAGATACGATTCCATAATCAAAGGTACGGCTGGTGATAATATCTGCCACGGCCTGTCTTACATCAGCGGACCGTTCGATAAATACAGGACCATTGCCTGTTCCGCCGTAGATGTAAGGCTTTCCGCTTTCCGCTGCCTTTTTGCAAAGCTCCGGCACTCCGGTATTGATCACCATTGCCGCTGCCGGGTGGTGAATCAGCTCCAGTGCACCTGCTGTTGTTACTGTTTTTAAATATCCGATGGCACCTTCCGGCAGGCCGCAGGACTTGCCTGCCTCCTGCAACCGGTTAAGGAGCCTTCCGGTTACTTTTTTTGCTCTTTCATGGGGAGCAATCACGATTGGGTTTCCCGATTTCACAGCGATGAGCACATTATAAATCGCTGTGGAAACCGGGCTCACTGCTGGCGTTAAGGCCGCAATGACACCTACCGGAACACCGATATCCATGGTCTTTAACTCATGGTCTTCGTTAAGAATTCCGACACAGGTCATTGGATCAAGCTGTTTTGGAAGAGTTTCACAGATAAATGTGTTCTTCACAAATTTATCCTGCCAGCGTCCATATCCGGTTTCTTCTGCGGACATGACCGCCAGCTCCTCTGCCATTTCCTTAGCAGCCATAGCAAGGACACCTACGATATGATCAAGCTTCTCTTGGGGGAAGGTAAGCATGCTTTCTCTGGCTTCTCGTGCGCTTTCCATTAAAATCCTGGCCTCCTGAATGGAGAGCAGGTCTTTATCTATAAAACTCATTTCCATATCTCCCTTCGTTCGGGATGTCTGTTATTCCTCTGAAGAAGCTGTGGGAATCGCGTATCTCTTTACGATCTTGGCAAGATCGGGATGAGGTCTTGGGATGACCACAGAGCTATATACCTCAGCTCCTAAATTATTAACAGCTTTGATTCCTGCTTCTACCGCAGTCTTACAGGCGCCTACATCACCCTGTACCAGAACTGAGATATAGCCGGAAGCTACGTTCTCATATCCAACCAGTTCTACTTCTGCTGCCTTACACATTGCATCAGCCGCTTCCAGTACGAATACCAAACCAAATGTTTCAATTGCGCCTATGGCTTCATATCTTTCCATATACTGTTTCCTTTCCTTATGCGTCTATATCATGAACTGATACAATGTCACCAACCTCTTTGATTGGTCTTGGCATAACATTCTTTGCCGTCAGCTTACCGATGGCTGCGGCGGCTTCAGCGCCTGCATCTACGGAAGAACGAACAGCTGCTACATCACCCTTTACCATAATGGTAACTAACGTGGAGCCTACATTTTCATAAGAAATCAATTCAACATCTGCTGCCTTTAACATCTTATCTGCAGCTTCCAGTGCCGGAACCAGTCCGACGGTTTCCACAAGCCCTAAGGCTTCATCTCCGTAATATCTCACCTTGAGTAAACCTCCTCGAATTATTTGTGGCGGTATTTTTTGTCTACGTATTTGTCAACAGCACTTCTTCCGTCGTCGTTGATTTCGTAGTACATACGCAGAACTCCGTTCTTGTCCAGATCGTGGCTGCTTAAGCTTACCATTCCATTGGCTTCCAATGACATAACGTGATCAATGTAACGCTCTTTTGTAAACTGGCGCTCATTGCCGTATTCTGGCTTTAACGCCTCCATGATCTGATCAACGTCTGCACTCTTTACTCCGTATAAATAGTTTAAAACTGCTGTTCTTGCAGGTAATAACATACGCTTATTCCCCTTTCCTGAATAAATCAAGTGGATTCATGGTAACCAGAATCGCACCCAATACGATTACAATAGAACCGATTACGATCGTAGGAGTAACTGCCTGTCCCAGGAAAAGGATACAGAAGAAAACGCCCCAGAAGGCATAGGTTACATTTAAGGACATACCAATTGCACAACCTACGGTTGAATTGCTCTTGTACCAGCAAAGGAAAGATACGGCTGCACATAAGCCTGCTGCTGCAAGCCAGATTACAGGTACTCCTGCTGCCAGTGTTCCACCTAAAAGTCCAAGACCTCCAACGATAGGAAGAATTACAAATAAATCAACGATACCAGAAATGAGCTGACGTAAGTTAACTGCTACATCTGTATCAATCATAGCTCCGCCATAAGTAGAACATACTCCTTCTAATGCCCAGCTAATCGCTGCTACAAAAGCACAGATGATTCCTAACGTAAAGTTAGGGCTGCCTTCTGGTTTTGTCCAGTTGATAATAATAGCTCCAATTACACACACCAGCATACCAGCAGTAACTCTCTTGGTTATCTTCTGCTTTAAAAAGATCCTTGCAAAAATTGCACCAAACAAAGCGCATAACGCAGAGATCGGGATCGCATAAGCTCCTGCCAGCGCAAGGCCTACCAGGTAAGCTCCATTGGCGATCGGACCTCCGAGAATCGAACCAAGTACAATCATTTTACCAGGGAATGTGTTAAGACTTCTTCCCATCTCACGGATACGGCCGCTCTTCGCATTGTAGATTGTAAGCCAGATGCCTGCGAAAAGATCATTTAAACCGGAACATACATAAGGTCCTGCTAACAATCCAGCTGCACCTGCAAGGGGAGCATAACGTCCCGCTAAGAGTACTAAGACCGTGTAGATTCCGTAGGTAAGTCCAGAAAATGCACCAGTAGATAAACCAGTTACTCTGAACTTTTTGTTGATAGCTGCCATTTGCTTATCCGCAGATGCGGCTGTCATTCCTTGGTTGCTCATTACTTAATCTCCTTCTTATCCTTCGGAAGAATTGTCTCAACCTCTGCATGAGGACGTGGAATTACATGAACAGAAACTAATTCTCCAACTCTCTGTGCTGCTGCTGCTCCTGCATCAGTTGCTGCCTTAACAGCTCCTACATCACCTCTTACCATAACAGTAACAAGGCCGCCGCCTACGAATTCTTTTCCGATTAAAGTTACGTTAGCTGCCTTTACCATTGCATCTGCAGCTTCAATTGAGCCGATCAGGCCCTTTGTCTCGATCATTCCTAATGCATCATATTTCATTACTTAATCCTCCTTTTTATTAAACAGGTCCATTGGGTTTAAGGAAACTAAAACAGCGCCTACGATAATGATGATAGAACCAATGATTATCGTTGGGGTGATAGGCTGGTTGATAAACAGAATACAGAAAAGCACACCCCAGAATGCGTAGGTAATGTTAAGGGACATTCCTACCGCACAACCTACCGTACTGTTGGATTTATACCAGCAAAGATAGGATACAGCCGCACAGAATCCGGAAAGCACAAGCCAAGCTACTGGTGGAACTGCCTGCATGGTACTTCCTAATAGACCCATACCACCTAAAATAGGCAGAATTACAAATAAGTCTACAATACCAGATAATAACTGGCGGATATTAATAAGTACATCAGAATCCAGCATAGCACTTCCGTAAGCAGCAAATACTCCTTCCAGTGCCCAGCCAATGGCTGCGATGAATGCGAAGATAATACCAAGTGTAAAGTTGGTACTTCCTTCTGGTTTCACCCAGTTGATAACAATAGCTCCAACGACACAAATCATCATTCCTGCACCAACTCTCGGAACAATCTTTTGCTTTAAGATGATTCTGGAGAAAAACGCACCAAACAGAATATACATGGCTGAAATGGGGATTGCATAAGCTCCTGCCATGCTAAGTCCTAACAGGTAAGCGCCGCTGGCGATCGGTCCGCCTACAAAGGAACCGATTAGTGAGATCTTTCCTGGAAACAGCTTAAGGCTTCTTCCAAGTTCATTGATTCGTCCGGTTTTGATGTTATAACCAGTAAGCCATATACCTGCGAACAAATCGTTAAGACCTGAAGTTACATAAGCCAGAATCAGTGCTCCCGTAAGTCCCGGAATTACATCTGTTGCTCCGGCCAGCGGTGGATACTGCCCAGCGATCAATACGAAGGTCGTATAAAGACCATACATAAGACCGGATATGATACCCGCTGTGATACCAATCTTTTTGAATTTCTTTCGTGTTTCTGTCATCGTTTAATTTCCTCCCCCAATTGAGTTGGGCGCGAAGCTGCGCCACTCCTGCTTCATTTCTTCACGTTCAGCTGAAAACGCTTAGAAAACACCTCACACCAGCAAATCAGTTAATGTTACTAATTTTCAAAAGGTGTCATGTGTTTTTCTATGCATTTAGTATAGGTCTTACCCCTATGGGGAATGTCAACCAGTTTTTGTTTTTTTTTAAGTCCAATAACTGGATGAAGCTGATTGCTTCCTCATATGCGCCTAAATATATGTAAATCAGGCTCTCAAAAATCAAAGAACCGCCTGAACTCAAAAAAAGGGGGGTGCTGCAAAATGGATAAAAATCAACAAGATGTGGTATCTGATCGTTTTATCAACGTCAGCATCTTGTATGAAAAATTCATTTTACAACACCCTCCAGACACTATCTGTATATGGGCACATTGACCTCAGTAACAAACTCCTCAGGATCTCTGGTGGTCCAATAGTCCACCACATACCGCTCATAGCTTTCCTTGCCGCACTTATAACCTTTTTTCTCGGCCCAGGCTAGTATCTTCTCGTATTCTTCATCGATGTTCTCAAGCTTTCCGATATGGTAAACAGATGCAGCCATAAACCCTCCATAGGTCTGGCGGTCCATACAGTCCTTGCAGGGGTGTATCGCTTCCTGCATGATGGTGGCACGCTTGCAGCTGCCATTCATCTTATCTTCAAAGGACTGGAACTTAAGGATCACTGCTCCCGTAATCTCATTCTCAGCCTGTTCTAAGTAATTGGTCCATTCTATATTAATGATGGATTCCATGTAGTTATAATCAAAATCCTGTTCCAGACAGCAGTAAGTGACTTCCGGAATATACTTGACGGCGACGTCATGAACATCGTTTTCCCGTACCATCTTTGCTTCCTGAATCAGCTCATACCAGTCCTTTACAGCAATGTAGCTGTTGTGGATCTGCTGTTCCTGAAAGCGAAGCTGCTCAATCTTGTTATGAAAATTCTGCTCAAGATAGTAATAGGTGTTACCTTCCACGAGCCCTTGCATCTCTTCCAGCTTAAATCCCATCTGCTTGTAATACTTTACAACCGGGACGGTAAGGAGCGTTTCTTTATTATAATACCGGTAGCTGTTCTCCTTACAGATCATGTCAGGAGATATGATGCCGATTTTATCATAGAAGCGCAGAGCCTTGGTTGAAATATTACAGATTTTACTTACTTCCCCAATCGAGAATAATTTTTCGTCTTTCATGTAAGCCCCCATAGCATAGTCGTATCTACAGTAACTGGTTCTTTTGCCTTTTCCTACACGCCCCATGTGCATACATATTGTAAGTATAATCCTTCCTGTATAGGGGAAGGTCAACCACAAGTTATACTAGTATTTTAATATAAAACGCACAATTTGAAAAGTATTAAAATATGTAAAAAAAGGCCTCAGGCGTTTCCTTTTACCGAATCGCCTGAGGCCATAAGCTTTCCTTACTTTAAACGGTCAACCATCTCCATGATTTCTTTCTTGGATTTTACTCCTACAGATGTAGCTGCAAGCTTTCCGTCTTTAAAGATACCAACAGTTGGAATACTCATTACCTTAAACTGTCCTGCCAGCTCCTGGTTCTCATCTACGTCAACCTTGCCGACCTTTAAATCTGGAACGTTGTCTGATGCTATCTCATCAAGGATTGGTGCAAACATCTTACAAGGACCACACCAGGTTGCCCAGAAATCTACAAGTACAATGCCTTTGCTGTTAACTACCTCTGACTCAAAATTGTTCTGATTCAATGTAACGATTGCCATAACTATATTCCTCCTTCAATTAAAATGATTCT
The DNA here is from genome assembly GCF_026723765.1 of Lacrimispora xylanolytica. Taxonomy (NCBI): domain Bacteria; kingdom Bacillati; phylum Bacillota; class Clostridia; order Lachnospirales; family Lachnospiraceae; genus Lacrimispora; species Lacrimispora xylanolytica. The sequence continues at coordinate 345,237 of NZ_CP113524.1, read as the reverse complement.
CTTACCATGTAATTTGACTCATTTTATAGTTTTATCATAAATGTATGAATTATCCTGCGTTTTTAGATAAATATAAGAAACTGTAACTTCTGTAATATCAGCTTCGTTACTGTTATTATAAAAGTTACAGTTATATTTGTCAATACATTTTTTTAATCTTTCAAATCAAAACCTAAAAGGCTGATTTTCTTAAGGAACTTTTCTTTATAATCATCAATGCTGTTATGCTCTGGCTGTTCCTTGCCTGTGTTGAACTTATCCTGCTCCATGATTCCCGAAGATATTCTGCCGCCCTGATATCCTCCGCTCAGCTCCAGACGCAGGCTTTTTTTCCCATCATCCGTTGTAATGTTTAAACTGGATATCTGGAAAGAACGCTTTCCTTCCACCCCGTTGCCAAAAAAGAGCTTGGAATCAACGGCAAATTCCCTGCCTTGTAAGGATGCCTTACCGTCAAGGGAAAGTCCCCCGTTATTTTCTGTTACCAGAGAAAAGTATCCCAGGCCGTCCACTTCTATCTTATTTAAATTCATGCTCTTATCAATGGTAAAGGTGATGCGCCTTGATTCTCCCTGGGTCCTCTCATCCTTTAACATCTGACCCCATTCCTTATTATCCTTTAAGGGGCCATCTGAGACAAAGTCTCCCACCCGACCTAAATATTCATCAAATAAGGCGGCTGGAACATCCGCAGTTATTACCACACCAACATTGTCTTTGGTCTTAAATCGGATCTGGCTGCCAGCCATCATATGTAAGGAGTCCCTCCCAAGGGTTTCAAGGCGGTTCTTCACGTCACTCTTTTTCCCTGGGGTAAGAGTAAATCCTAATGAATTGCGAAGAGACTCCTGTGTGGTCTGAGCCGAAATGTCCGTGATCCCGGGAATGTGGAACACCACATTTTCCTGGTCCGCCCAGTAACTGATGCCTTCCCGAATCGCTCCTAAGAAGTACACATTAAGACTTCCCTGGGAAAAGGCATCTCCCTGGCTTCGCTGCTCTGTAAAGGAGATTCCAAGCCCTCCGGGAAGGAGGAGAATGGAGTGCCCGTTCCATCTCACTTCATCGGCCACCAGCTTTAAGCTGTCCTCGTAGGCATTACCCTCGCCCTCATCCTGGTTCCACAGCTTTAACAGCTGCTCCCTGGTAGAGAGCGCAGACCGGGTCAAATAAAACTTGGCATAATACCTGGGCAGCACATACCAGACAGCCGTGAAAATAATTCCCAGAGCCAGAAAAATGGTACATAGCTTTACGACCCACGGCTTTACTCCTGGTATGTGAAATTTCTTTTTTTTATTAGAACAATCCTGTTTCACTAAGTTTTTCTTCAAAGAATTCATTCAGTTCATGCACCTTCTTCCGCAATACGATACCAACCAGATACGAAATAGGAATAAAGATCAATGCGTATCCTAAATACCTGTAGTAATCATTTTGATACATTCCTCCCACGCATTCTCTCATGGCATTGATAATGTGAGTAAACGGAAGCAATGGATTCACCATCTGGAAGAACCTTGGCGTTACCTGGATCGGGAACGTTCCACCAGAGCCTGCAACCTGAAGTACCAGAAATACGATGGAAATCGCTTTACCTACGTCTCCAAAGGAAACGGTCAGCGAATAGATAATAGTGATAAATATAAAGCTGGCTGTAACTGCTGCTAATACAAATTTTCCAGGGTAGAGACATTGAATCTTAAGCAGGTATATATCTCCCAGAGACACAACAAGTGCCTGAATGGAACCAATGAGCAAAAATAACAGATATCTGCCAAAATAAGTTTCGTATAGCTTAAGCCCCTCTGCCCTTTCCTCCTCGACCTTACATTTAATCAAGGCTACCAAAAGCGTACCCCCTACCCAGATGGCAAGAGTGGTATAGAACGGGGTCATTGCAGATCCGTAAAGCTCGATTGGATAAATCTTATTGGTGACCATATCCGTTGGAGTCTTCATAAACTCGCTGAACTGCTCCGGATCATTCTTCATGATGTCCATGACCTTATTGAGCTGCTTGCTGTCAGCGACTTTGTTCACATCCGCAATCATATCATCAATACGTTCCTGGCCCCTGGCAATCATATTTTTGGTACTGTCAAGGGTCTCGATGAGGCTCTGAGAAGAAGAAGTAACACTTGTTAAAGTACCGTCTACCTGGCCAATTAGACCTCCCAGACTGTCTAATGCTCCTGATGTAGCACCCAGGGTGTCATACATCTTATCGAGACTGTCATTAAGAGGAACCTCAACTCTGCCTTTATAGAAATTCTGTGTATCTGAAGTCGTATTATAAAGTCCATCTAATACGTTACCAATATCCGACTCCATATCGCTTGGCAGCTGTTTTGTCTGACGGACGGTCTTTTCCGCCGCGGCAAGCTTTGCGATGGCGTCCTGCTGCTGCTTTGCCAGAACCGTAAGCTGCTTTTGCAGCTCAGTGGCATCGGAAATAGGTATGGGGAGATACTTATTAATGGTGGTAAGGATTTTATTAATTCCATTAATCTGTTCAAGCCCTGCCTGCAAAAGCCCCTGAATATTCTTTAAAGAATCTGCAATGGCATCCGCAGAAGTACCAGAAAGCTTATTAACAACACGGAACGTATTATAAACCGTTTCTTCTGTTTTCACAATGTTATCAAGAATATCATCAAGCGCATCGGTCATGATGGTGGAAAAGCCTCTGCTGGAATCAATGAGAGTCTTTGCGCTATCTGCTGTCTGTCCACCGGAGTTTACCAGTTTATCGACATCAGGGAGAGTTCCTTTCACTCCGTCATTTAAAGAATTTACAGTCTTTAAGGTAGACTGAAGTATTGTTATGGTATCGGAAATCTGGCTTAAATCATCTTTTGCATCAGTAAGAGAGCTGACCACATCGTTTCTGTCAGTTTCCTTATTGGTACTCCAGTCTTCAGATTTATTATTTAATACCTTTGCCATCACTTTGGAGGTTGTATTGATAAAGGTCTCATTGATCTGCTGCTGAACGGTCTCAACACCTTTGTTTGTTATTTTCGTAGCAATGGCATTCTTCTTTTCATTTACATAATATTGCAGCACCGGACGTTCAATGTTTGTAGTGAGAACACTTGATATTTTCTGGCTGAAATCCTCAGGAATCACAACGGCTGCATAATATTTCCCTGACTGCACGCCGTCGATGGCTGCATTCCCTTCAACAAACTGCCAGCCAATATTGTCATTCTTTCTTAATTCATCCATGACCATCTCACCAATGTTAATGGAGGAATCATCAATATCCGTATCAAATATGCTGTCTATGGACGCTCCTTTGTCATTATTCACGACCGCAACCTTAAGGCCCTTTGTATTTCCATATGGATCCCAGCTTGCTGCAATATTAAACCAGGCATATAACGATGGCAGGATAATCAGGCCCAGTGCAATGATGATGGCCACCGGATTCATCGTAATACGCTTTAAATCGTCAACAAAAATCTTCCATATATTTTTAATATGTGACATAGCAACCTCCTTGGTATTCATTTTGATCATTTAATTTCGTATTATATTATTTCCTAACCTTAAATGCAATGCCTTATCCTGTTAAAATAATCCATTGTATCGCTTATATGTGTTTTTTTATCAGCATATTGCATCAAATATGAAGCATTTTAAGGAATAAAATGAAAAAAGGACTCCCAGAAACTGGAAATCCGAAAAATCCAAAAATAAAGAGCGCGAGACGGGACTCGAACCCGCGACCCCGACCTTGGCAAGGTCGTACTCCACCAACTGAGCCACTCGCGCATAACTGTTAAAAACGTATCATTTTAAGACAAAGAGATTATAACATAATTAACCAGGAAATGCAAGAGGTGAAATGCAAATTTTGCATTTCCCGGTTATGTATGATATTTGAGTTTTGTGTCTACAAGAAAATCTACGCCCAGCATATCAGCTGTCCGCCGGACTTCGGTCTGCTCATGGTCAAATAATTCCGCATATTTTGCCACCAGAGGCCTTTCCTTACTCACCAGTCGGTTTAAATGATGGTTCAAAATGGCATGAAGGCGTTCCGTATCCTTGGCAAGTATGGCATCTACTAATTCCCTGTGCTGCTTGACAATTCCTTTTTCAATTCCGGAATCCGCCATAAAAAGAAGCCGGATTCTCCGGTAATGGCCGGAATTGGCAGTCAGGATATCATTACAGTACCCTTTATTGGCTCCATCGTAGAAGATGGAATGAAAATAATTATCCTCAGAAAGGAAGGCACGGATATCACCCGACTTTTCTAACTTTTCCTGTCTCTCTAAAGACATCTCAAGAGCGGTAATTGTTTTTAAGTTGCACACTGCCATGAATTCCATCATGACATTCTCTTCCACACAGGTTCTTAAAAACCGTTCGTTCCTAACCTTATCATAATCGATTTTGGATATCATGGTTCCCCTTTGGGGCAGAAAGGTAATAAGCCCTTCTTTGGAAAGACTTATGAGTGCATCACGCACTGGGGTTCTGCCAACCTGATAGGATTCGCTGATGTCCTTAATGCTAAAAATCATTCCAGGGCGCAGCCTTAAATCCAGTATATCCGTCCGCAAAATATCATAAATAGGTTCTACCTGGCTGTTGTCTGTTTCGCCCATCAATGCCTCCTGCTAATAGCTTAATACTTCCCTGTACATCTTCAGGGCCTCATCTGGACTATAATTATAATACAAAAGTATGTCTAAAGCAAATGGTGAATATGAAATTCCATTGATTTTCCTGGAAAAGTACATTCCTCCGATCTCGGACAATGCCCGAAGCGTTGATTTATTCTTAAATCCGAGGACGTTCCATAGGATAATTTTTTCATTTCTGGTATAAATTCCCTCTATTTCTTCTTCCATATAATGAAAGATCTCATGGCCCAATATTAGCTTTATTACCTCTTCTTTGGTCATGAGTCCATCAAGCCCTGATTCTTCCGTCAACCGGCTGATGGGTTCTGTCATAATCTCCACCCGATCGGGAGGTGTAAAAAGAGCAAATAACACTCTGTCTGCTATCTGCCCTCTGTCTGTAAATTCCACCTTAAGTTTTAGTTTTTCTGCTATTATCCAGGGATCATTCGTACCAAATTCTTTCATAGCCTTAGCAGCAGTCTCTTCCCCGCAGCGTATGGCCTTTTCTATCATGGCTTCTTTTTCTTTATCGGTCACTTTATTTTTCAGGATATCCCTGGAGAATGCGTACATTCCCCAGGATCTGTCCGGAACCTTAAATAATTCTTCCGCCATAATCTTAAGCTGTTTTTGATCCATATCCTTCTCCAAATAACTTAGCTCTGTTTTCTGTTGGCTGCTACTACAAGAACCTCTTCATTGGCTTCCAGGGAGGAAAGCTCCAGATCAATCAGAAGCTCCAGCTGCTCAAAGTCCTGAGCGGCAAAGTCCATGACGCGGGCGCCCATACAAAGGTAATAATCAGGACGTATAATAAGGTCTGTCTGGTATACGGCCAGGTCTTCCCAAAGCTTTTTCATACCTTCGATACAGCCTTCTGCCGTTGTCTTAAGACTCATACCACGGCCTCGCTGAACCTTTATGAATCCTTTTTTATCAATAATTCGAATGGCACCTGCTCCATCTGCTTCCGACTGATCTCCATATATATAGAAATAATCGGAGCTTGCAAGAAGCTTGGCTGACTCATCTGGGATTCTCATATCCTCGGCTGCCAGGTGACGGGCTTCGGTTTCATCACACTCTTTTAAAAGATCGGCCGTTTTTACTTCCGTAGAACCGGTGGCAATAGCAGTTACCTTAGAGGTCTGAGGATCGATTTCAATATGAATCTCTACCGATTCAGCCGTTGCACCTGATTCGATGGCTTTGTTTAAGGCCTCATTTTTAAGGGACTTGATGTCCTCTTTTGACGGGGAAGGAATGATACGCTCTACCACGTCTCTGACCATGGAGAGTGCAACTCCAATGGAGGAAATAACTTCTGCATTTTCTGGAATGGAGTATTTGACTCCCATCTTTTCGCTGAAATAAATGATGAGGGAAGCGGCTCCTCCGCCTACTCCTACCAGTGAAATCTGATCTTTTTCCAGTTTGTATTTTTCAGCCAGCTCAAGGATTACCGGCTCAATTTTCAAATAAGCCTTCTCCATAATCTGTCTGGCAATGTCTTCTACCGTAGTATTGCAGTAATCTGCAAGGGCTTTCATGGCCTTTTGGGCTGATTCCACATTTCCGTAGGAGAAATGCTCTTTCTTTACAAGCCCAAGTACATTGGCTGCACAGGAGTTGGTAATGGTAACGGCAGAGCCGTCTTCCATGCGGATTCTTACATAATCATCTGGATCACCAGGCTTTGGAGAGAAGAACTCTACCTTTGGCCCTTTGATTTTATCTGTGTCTGTAAATACGGAATAGTCAAGTCCTGCGATATGAGCAGAACGAGGTCCTACATCAACGATTCCCTGTTTATTGGCACGCACCATGGAACCGCCTGCCACGCCGAGAACCCGTACGTCAAGGGAGGAAATATAAGTGGGGTGTCCTCCTACGATGGAATAATCAATGGCTGGACGGCCATTTTTAATAACACCGATGTTTGTTGTGGTTCCACCAACCTCGAAATAAACACCGTTACTTGCACGAAGGTACATAAGAGATCCCATAACAGAAGCTGCCGGGCCGGAAAGCATGGTAAGAACCGGACGTTTCTTCATCTCAGAAATTTCCATAACACCGCCGTCACCTCTCATGATCATAAGGGGAACGTTAACGCCTGCTTCTCTTACGGAATTTTCCGTAGAGCTTGCGGTATCCAGCATCTTTGGAAGGATAGAGGCATTGATTGCTGCTGTTCTGGTACGTCTTGTCAGTCCATAGAGCTTTGTAATATCAGAAGCCATAGTGGTTGGGATTCCCTTTTCGCTGGCTGCTTCATAAACCTCCTGCTCCGGGCCTCCGTCATCTACTCCAAATGCCATGGAAGAGACAAATACCTGTGCGCCTGACTGTTTCATGGAATCGATGGTGCTGCTTACCATGGAACGGTTCATTTTCTTTACGTTGATAAATTCATTTACTATATTAATCTTTTTCTGATTTCCCAAATCGATATCAGCGATTTTCGTCTGTCTTTTTGCAAGAAAGCCTTCAAATCCGCCTTTTGCCATACCGATAACTCCTACTTTGGCAACGTCTCCTTCAATCAAGGCATTGGTGGCCTGTGTGGTGGAGTGTGCAACGAAGACAACATCATCGGGGCTGATTTCATTTTCCTTTAAACAGTTCTGAAATGATCGAACGACTCCTGCCGCTACGCCTCTGGGATCATCATGTGTCGTTTTCACCGAAGATTTCCCAATGATTTCGTGGGTGGCGTTATCAATAGCAACTGCTTTGGTATGGGTGCCTCCCACATCGATGCCCATTCTTACTGATCTTCCCATTTTAAGAATCTCCTTTCTTCCTTTGATCCCTTTTAACAATGGAACTGGCGGCTGCCCGCCAGTTCCCTGTGGTTTAGAACAATCCGCCGTAAAGAACAAATACCGCGATGCAACAGATGGCACCTATGATCCAGCCTGTTGGGATTGACATTTTCATATAATCTTTTGTGGATACTTTGGTGTAACCAAATCCCCATGCAACCCATGACTGGGTAATATCAAGATGCTGAGGAGCAATGGTCGTAATAGCAAACAGAGGGAATAAAAATGCTACCGGTGCATTTGGAATGGCAGCAATGACTACGGCAAGAATAGCGGTTCCTGATCCAACCAGGTTCATGGGGCCTCTAAAGAAGCCAAGAGGTGTTAAGACCGCAAAGGTAATTGCCAGTAAAATAGCTGTTTTTGGAACAACTCCGCCAAGGATAGCGGTAAAGTAAGGTGCTGCATAGGTTGCTGCATTGTTGAACATGGATAAGCTGAGAAGGAAACCAACCATAGGGGCCACGTCAATGGAACCGTCGGTAAACAGCTTTGCAAAAAGTCTGCAGATTTCAGAATAAGAACCTTTCATCTTACCAGTTGTAACAAGTGCATAGATTGCGGAAATACAGAATCCAAGAATAATCGGAAGCTTAAATGCAACCACACCGATGACTGGAAGAATAACAGAAATCCAGGAAATAGCTGGAGCATTGTCACTTGTCTGAGAAGCAGATGCTGCCCAGGCATGGGAAGTCTTCTTATTCATAGAGATGTTTGACACGATAAGTACTACTACCAGGGCAACGATCATACAGATCAGACCAATCTGGAAATAGTCGTTATAGGTATAAGCTTCTGCTTCTTTGTTAAACCCAGCATAAATAGTCTGATACTGCTTGAAGTTTACAATGTTTCCGAAGATACCTGCCATAATGGAACCCATGAAGCTGAACATGGCTACCGGTGCCGGTATTCCTAAGGAAAGCATGATTGGAAGTACGATAACTGCGATGGAGATAACAGGACCGATACCAGTCATGGACATGAAGATGATTGCAGTCGCAACACATAAAAGACCTAAGGTGATTCTTGGCTTGTCACCACCAAGTTCAACGACCTTACGGATTAAGGTTGCAGCGATTCCTGTATCAACTAAAACCCTTCCAAAGAATGCGCCAAAGAATACATTAACGAGAATTGATTTTGCATAACCTGCCGGACCATCTGCGTAGACATAAGTCAGCACGTCGATGACGGACTTGCCCTCCATGGCTGAATTTGGTGAAAATGAATTTCCCACCATGGCAAGTACGGTCCAGAATGTAGCCATAACCGCAAACCCCACCATAAGATTGAGTCCCTTCACACAGTACCATACCATGCCAAGGAAGGACAAAATCATGATAATACCGATGATTACATTGATGTTCATACGAACCCTCCTTAAAATAAAATGTTTTTAAATAGTAACCCGCAGAAGAATCCATGGCTCTTCCGCCTCCCCACAGAGGGCGTGCGCCTTCTGTCGATACTAATATATTAGTACTAAAATATCAGTCTGTATATGGGTAATATACCAGTTTTGAATGTATATTTTTGTGTAATACTTACAAATATATCTCAAAACCACCCCTTAGTTGTTGTACTTTACACATTTAATTTCTTTTCAAAATCCAATGTTTCCCTTGCATAATATATCAGTTATGTGTTGGTTACTTCCTAATCATTCTACCCATATCTCCAAATTCTAACATTTCTTTTCCAAATTTTTTTATTAAACCTTATTGGGAGCATTGATTTTAGTCCATTTCGCTTTCCATTATAACGGATTTCATGGTATAATCAGAGGTAAAGAAACGAAGGAAAAAGCGCTCCTGACGCGGACCGTTTTTATAAACAGTGCCGTAGAAAAAGACGGCAGAACGGAGTTTTTCATGCCACTCTTACCACTTCAGAAAATATCCCCCCGGAAAGGAAGCGAGGACGCCAGGCAGTACGCCTACCGGGTGCTTAGATATTTCATTCTGAATCTCCATCTTCCCCCCGGAAGGAAGATGAATGAAATTGAATTTGCCGATGCACTTGGTATCAGCCGTACGCCGGTCCACGATACGCTATATAAACTCTCCAGAAAAAGTCTGGTGGATATTATTCCCCAAAAAGGTGCTTTCGTCTCTAAAATAGATACCAGAAGGCTGGAGCAGACCCTTTGGATTCATAACCAGCTGGGTACTGCCATGATAAAAAATATTTTTATCCGCAATGTAAAAGGTTCTCAGTTTGACGTTTTATACCTTGTCTTAAAGGAGATGGAAGACCATCTTTCCCAGGGAGATTTGTCCCAGTCAGCCAGACTGATCATGGATTATTACAAGCTTTTATACGAGCTTGGGGGAAAGATGGATTATATTTGGGAGTCCGTCCAGATCGCCGGCATGGATTTACAAAGGTTTCTTTATCTATCCGCCAAGGACATCACTGCAACCAAGGAATTTCTGTCGGATCTCACTGACCTTTCAGATGCTATGGCCGGGAGGGATACGGATCGGGCATGCAGCATTTATCATCATCATTTATCAAAGATCTTTCTCCTGCTTCCAGCTATGATGGAAGAAAATCCCCATTACTTTACAGACCAAAGGAGCAAAGATTCAGACGAACTATCTGACAGCACACCATAATCATCTTAGGAGGTATACCTATGATTTTCGGAAACATACAAAATTCCATGCTGGAAACAGAGCTTGCCCTTTTACCAAAGCCCCTTCGTGATGCCATCTGTTTTTTAAGAGACCATGATATGGCTGCTCATGAGCCTGGTGTATTTGAGATTGACTTATCCGGAGTATCGGCGGTGCTTCAGGTTCTTGATTTAACCACAGCACCCAGAGAACATCTTCGCCCGGAGGTCCACAGAAAGAACATTGATGTCCAGTTTCTGGCTTTTGGCGGACCGGAAGAAGCTGGATTTTACAGCGATAACGGCACTGGTATTGTTGATGAAGATCTTCTTGATACGCCAAGAGATATTTTGTTCTATAAAAATGATGGAGATGCACCGGAAGGTCGAATCCGTCTGATGACGGGTTCGTTTGCTATTTATTTTCCATGGGATGTTCACATTCCTGCGATTCAGGTGGGTGATCAGTCTGCTCCCCTTCGTAAAATCGTGATTAAGGTGCCCTTGGATAGTTGTTTGGATGAAGTCGGTTTAGCTGGAAGCGGTTTAGTTAAAAACGGCTTCTCAGACGCCTTATCCCAGGAGAAACCACTATGAAGTCGAGCCAGTATATCACTCAATTATCTTTAAAGGATCCGGCTGAAAGACGGGAGGCTTTAAAGACAGTTCTAAAACAGGAGGAGCTTTCTTTTTACACTCAGGAAGAAGAACCTTCTTCCAAAGCCCCAAAAGGAATTATAAACATTCTTTTAACTCCCTGGAGCAACGATCCGGGATTATTGTTCTGCGCCCATTATGATGCTGTTCCCGGAAGTTTTGGTGCGAATGACAACGCTGCTTCTTTATGCATTTTAATTGAGCTTGCAAAGGTATTAAAGGAGAAGAATATCTCTGCCAGAATCGTATTTTTTGACGGAGAGGAAACTGGTAATACAGGCAGTAAGCTCTTCGTCGCCAGCAAAGAGATGGAGAGTATTACAGGGGTAGTGAATTTAGATGTTTGTGGTTTTGGGGATACCATCGCAGTCTATGACCGTGGAAATGCAAAAAAGGAGCCTGTCCGCTCCTTTTGTTCTAAAACTATTTTGGATTCTCACAATGGACTTCTCGTGAAATACCTTCCTCCCAGCGACGAAGCTTCTTTTACAGGGAGACGGGTTCCAGCCATCAGCGTTGCTATCATTCCTCACTGGGACATCCAGTATTTAAGCGCCTTGTCCCAGATGGGAAGTGGCATACTAGGACGACCTCCGGAGTTTGACATGATCTTATCCCAGATGGAGGTCACCACAACCATGCACGGCGGATACCGGGATTCTCCGGAATGGGTTCAAAAAGAGGCTATGAACCGGATTTACCGATATTTACTGGAGGCGATTATGACTCGTCCGGAGAGAAAAAAGGGCTGGTTTCAGGGCTGGGGCATAAGCTCACCTAGCACTTTCAACACCAGAAACAATATGGATTAAAGCCCCGTTTTCTAGGATAGTATTGCCGGATATTTTTTTAGCTTGATAAAACTATAAAGAAAGCAAATAAAATGTTCAGACTCAGATTCTTACTAGTTTTGAATAAATATTTTTTTAATAATCAGGATATCTATGCTGAATCAAAACTCCAAAACTGCCTTACAAACTATTACTTTTAAGATAAATTATAATAAAATACCTCCAAACTGATACATTTCATTATATCAGCTTGGAGGTAGAATGAATTCAAGATAATCTCTTCCCCTAAGAAAAGAATTACTGTTCTTCCCTTCTTAAAAACATCGCTATATTTTTGTATGCTATTTCATCACTTTTATCAATACTTTTTTTAATAATATATTCTATTTCTCATTTAATTTGTTCCTCATTGAAATATTTTGAAATCATTCAACCTCGATTTAAAATTATCCCAAAATCTGAAAAGTCTCTTGCTAATCGTTTGATGCTAATTAGATTAAAGTCATAAACTTCATAAGCTCCCTCTATTTCCTCTGGACCAATAAACACATGATATGAAAAAAAGAAGTCATCTATATCATCCCCAAATTCTTATTGCAATGAATTCAAAGCCTTTATTATCATGTTCTACTCCTAAAATTATCAATCATATACTTCTTACTATCCATATATATTCTTGACATAATTGTATAATTCTGGTATATCTAAAATACCATATTGACACAATTTTCTATACTCTTCTTCTGAAAAATATTCTTTCTGAGATTGTATATCTCCATTTTCATATAGTTCTTTATTCATATGATAAATTTCTAACGGACAAAGCAAATAATTTGGTCTACGTTTCCCATAAAAGCTTTTAAAAATTGTCCACTTTAGTTTTCCTTGAAATAATTCTATATGACCTTTTAATTCATCAATATAGGATTCATCTACCAACCTAAATGATAATGTAGGAATTCTATAATAAATATCATCAGCATTATACATATTATATTTTAATTGTTCAATGATAAAATGTTTTTTTAAATATTCAGCTAAAATATTTGTATTATCCATTCATATCTCCTTGGTGATCTAAATTATATACTTGTATCTAAATTTAATAATCGATCAGTATTCCTTCAAAATTCAATTTATTAACCATTTCAAAGTATTTCCTTTCAGAAACAGGAATCTCACTATATCTTGGATTATAGACATATTATCCATTAGAGTATACTTAATGAATATTCATATAAATCTGCTAAATCTTATAATATAGGAAATGCACCGGTCGGAAATAGATACTTTGATTAAACATAGACATCGTCGACGTTGCATTTGTCACTTAAGCATTAAATATTTTTTATTCTTTCTAAAATGTACTAACTATGAACCATATCAACTAACCTTACATTCTCATTACCCAATAAAACTTTATGCCATTTATCGTTTATTTCCACAGCTTTTGATATCATTACTCCATTTCTACTTATATTTTCAAGAAAATAGAAATAAACAATTATTTAAAGTCGTTTTATAGTTGTATACTTTGTACTCTTATTTTTAAATATCTATTCTCCCTAAGCATCTATCAGCTTCTATTTGTAATTGAATTGTTTTGGGTCCCATGTATTTTTGAGCAATTCTTAAAACATCTCTATCGTTACCCAACATTTCAAGCACTGTAACAGAGAAGGTATTTAACAAGTGCGCATCACCACAATTAGAAACCTCTACAAAATAATCAAAGATATACTTTAATAAATTGACATTTTTTTCTTCAACCAATAACTTTAGCACTTTGGGCATAAAGACATCTTCAATTATAACTGTTTCTAAAACTTCACCATTATCTTCAACAGATTTCTCGTATTCATCTTTTGATGAAGAGATAAAATCCAACATAACACCTAAAAACTCTTCTGTTTTCACGTTCATACTCACTGCCCCTTTATTTAATTAAAATTCTTGCATTAATCTCATCTTCTAGGGTCCTTGAACAGTTCCTGCATCTTTCATTGCTTTTTCTTAAGGCCGGCAACTACTACAAAAGGTGCAATTTTATATGTGATTCTTCCCTGATGACCCGTCCCCTCAATAGCCTCTCCTACCTTCCCAGCATTACCCGAACCCTCAGGTGGAGTACTGAGGTATCCGACAAACGGTGAAAATCTTTATTCAATTAAAAAAATTATAGCACGTCTTTGTGCTGTTTTTAAATAGAAAAATTACTATTCTTTTTCTGGCAATGGTTCTCTGTATTCCGTCTTATTTTTCATCATTCCGTACACTATGTTCACCAAACGGCGCATGATGCAGACCAGTGCCTGAGACTTTGTCTTTCCTTCACCGATTTTTCGCATGTAATAGTCATAAAATACCGGATGATTGGGTGCTCCGTTCTTTGGTCTGGACACCATGGTTACCGCCAGGAAATAAAACAGTCCATGTAACTGACGATTCCCTTGTCTGGAGCTTTGTTCCTTGCCTTTTCCGGCAGAACTGAACTTCACAGGGGCCACTCCTGCGAATCTTGCCAGCTTATCTGCATTGGAAAATCTTCGGATATCTCCGATTTCTGCAATCAGTTTGCTGGCAATAGAAGTTCCGATTCCAGGCATACTGGTCAGTTTATAATCAAAACTAAGCAGGATTTTCTCGATTTCTTTATCAAGCCCTGCCAATTCTTCTTTCTGATGTTCCAAGTCTCTTACAAGACTTATTGTTATAAAATCTCTGGATTCCTGATATTCCCGAAAGGTATCTCCATCATTATGAATACAGTCCAAAATCAACTCCGCTTTATCTTTCCTGATTATCGGAGACATTTCTTTGAATTCCATCGTTAGTTCTTCAGCCGTCTTCTCTCGCAAATGGACAGGGGACGGGTAGGTCTTCCAGAAATACATGGCACATTTCCCGTCTATCTCGCTGAAGAACTTACTGTAACTGGGATATGCCATGGATATCTGCTCATGGAGTCCATTCTTAAACCGGATACCGTCTTTCACCAGTAAATCTCTGCGATTCACCAGCTGTGCCAGCGTCCATTCGTTATCTTTTGGTTTTGCATCTGGCAAGGTATGTAACTGGTTAATCAGAACCGTTCCCACGCAATACGCATCATACTCATCATTTTTTCGATACATGGGTGCACTTTTTCTCTGGTCATAAGCCAGGGCAGGATTGATGTCTTTTACGATATATCCATTTTCAATGAGCCAAACAGCTAAGCTTCTACCATAACCGTAAGCATTCTCTAGCCCATAAATGGGATTTAATCCAAGAATACTGGATTTTCTGTTCACCTTTTCTGCCAGCTTTTTAAATTCACTGGGCTTGTTTTCTATCACAACAACCTCTAACTTTTCATTCCAGCAGTTCACCATCACTGCGGTATGGGTTTCCTTATGCAGGTCAATCCCTACATAAAGCAAATTTTCTCTTCTCTGCAATTCTCTCCCTCCTGATCTTGTATCCAACCAATCAGTCCCCGTACCGGCAACCTCAGATGACAGCGTTAACTCTAATAAGTCCGCAAGGGTTCGACAGCCTATCTACAACAAACCAATGGGTGAAAAGACAAGTTATTTCTTTTATTGGTTGTTGATGTTAACTCTGTATCGAATGGATTGCAAGTTATTTCTGGATTTATTTTCAGGAGAAAAAACGGCAGAAAAAAGAACGGAAAGGGAGCTACAGCAAGGGTTATTTTACCCCCTGTACCCCCGGCAGCCCCATTTTACCATAGAACTAATTTCCTGTAAATCCTATGGTTCACCATGAACCATGGGGTGTAGGCAGAGATATCATAGACCAATGACAGCGCAGGTTTGATGTCACATTCTCGGTTAGCGCTGTGTCGCAAAATATCGCCCCTGTGTGACCTTTAAAACCGATGGTGGAAATGTATGCCATTCAAGCCTTACTGAGCCTTGTTGGGCCTATTTGAAAAAATTTGCATTTCCCTTTTTATCTGATAAATGTTCGGATTACCCCTATCTACTGTTCATCTTCCTGTTGCTTTATCAGATAAATGTCGCATATATGCCAGTCTTCGCGATACATTAAGTTGCACATATGCAACCAATTTTAAAATCTGGTGACATAAAATTTCCGTTCATTTCTCGCCCTAAAATAAAGGTGAACCATGGGGTCGAAAATGATGCAGGTTAAAGAGCCGGGGTCAAAGTCCTCCCCGGCTCAGGTTACATCAGCCCGCAATGCGGACTGAAAGGACTTTTTCAGCGGGGTCGGATTCCTGGTTTGGGGTCGTGATCAGGGTTACACTTGTGCGTAAATCCCATTTACACAAAAAAGTTACGGGGTCATGAACGACTCCTTTAAAACCATAGCTAGTAAATCGAGACAATAAGCATTCCGTGAATTTGTTTAATCTATTTGCCCAATTCAACGCATTTGTTTTTAGTAGTTTCTGGTATCGACTTTCTGACACTATTTCGATATCGTATGTTCACAAAGGAGGGAAGCATAATGACCGAGCAGGATCTACTGAATATGTTTATTCAAGAGCGTATCAATATATTGATTGACACATTCCATAAAAACAAGCCTGATAAATCCGAACGGGAAGAGGAACGGATTTTGCAAGCTGAGATTTTCATTGAAAATTTGCCCAGTAAGGAAAAAGAGCTAGTTGAAAATTACATTGACTCTTTCATAAGTTTACTTGCATCAGAAAATATTTTTCTGTATCGACATGGATTCTTGGATGGAGTGAAGCTCATGAAATTTATTTACAAACAATAATATTTATAAAAAACACCTCCAAACTGATTTCTCTAGTCTAAATCAGCTTGGAGGTAAACATAACCACGAGATTCTTTTTTGTCGTAGGTGCAACCTTTATATGATTATTACTTCTTTTACCTTGTTACCTGATATAGTTCTTAGTTCTCCATCAATCATAATGCTTGTATTATAAAACATTGTTTTTTCTAAACCCATAAGATCTTTAAACTGTGTTTCATATAAATAACAATTCTGAAATATCACATTATCAAATACAGAATTATTAAAATTTGTTCTACTTAAATCTGTTTTTTCAAATATTACATTTTTAAATTTTGCATGTCCAATATGGCAATTTTTAAACATCGAATTCTCTATTCTTAAATGCTCAAAGCTTGTTTCATAAAAACTTGTTCTAAATGCATCAATATTCTTAATATCTGACTTTAAGAATCTAGCATAGTCAGCCATTCCTTTTCGAAATATATTATTTTCAAATACACATTCATCAAAAAAGCTGCCACACAAAGAGGCACCACTTAAATAAACCTCTGCAAAATTGCATTTTTTAAAATTCACTTCCAAAAATTTGCTATTATTCAAGTCGTAATTTGTAAAAATAATGTTATCAAGACATATATCTTCATATAAAAGTTCACATGGTTCCTTAGATATACCCGTTGAATAGTCAGTATACCGTTTTAAATTTTCCAATAAATCCATTACTTACCTCCTCACGGCCACAAAATAACTTTATCCAGTAACCCTTGTTTAGTTATCTCATTCAATAATTCAGTTTTGTGTGCTAAACTTAGATTCGAAGTATCAAGCATTACATTTTCATTTTTACTTATTGAATCAAGAATGCTATCCATCGATTTTTGGAGTGTATAACCGCCTTTACTAGGCTTATAATTTGAGTTAAATGATTTAACATCCCAAGCTTGACCATTTTTATCAAAAAATTCAGCTGCCCCCGATGGATCTCTAGTTAATGGACCAGCAACCTTTCCTCTTTCTTCTAAACTCAAACCAACTTTTTGTTCAAGTAGCCCTTGATCTATGTCATATTGTCTTGTAGACCCTGCATGTGCAGGGTCATGAGCCAAAGAATCCAACTCCGCTTTGTTTCTTCCCCCTGTGTAGTTACCTATATCATCATAAAGCTTACCCGAACCCTTTTTAACGCCTTCTTCTAATACCTCACCAACACCTCTATTAGCAGTCAACACATCTTCTGTTTTTGTAATGCTGACTCCACCCTCATCAATTAATGCAGAAACCTCGCTACCTGTCTTGGCCAGTGCCTCCGTTTTCTGGGCTCCTTGAGCAGCTTCTGCACCTTTTATTGCTTTCCCTATTGCTGAAAATGCCGCAAGTGATGCCAATTCAAAAATAATTCTTCCCTTAACTCTTGCTTTCTCCTGGGGAGTGGCTTCAGTGACATAATGTTTTGTATAGTTTGCTGCTTTATCCAATAATGCCGGGATAATAACGGGACTTTTTGTTACCAGATTAAATAAATTTTTTTCAGCTTCATAAGGATCTATAATGATTTCTATTATTGAATTAGCCATTCCAGCTCCGCCATCGATCAATGCTCCACCAGCATTAGCCCCAATCACAGATGCCATATTCGTATTATTTGTTATATTTTGGTATGTAGACATTACATCTGCTTGATTTAGAATACCGCCTCCACGACCTCCGTACATGAAATAATTCATTATGGCAAGCATATTGTTCATTTCTGGGGTTTCCAGTGGTAAAGGCCCATGCTCCTTATAATCACTGCTGTTGGTAAATGCTCCAATTAAGTTTGAAGCTATAGGAACCTGAGCATTATATGCATCATTTCCAGCTTGATTAAATTTGGCTTTTATATCAGCTTTTAACAGCTCATACGGAATTTTAAGATTAAGGCTTTTGTATTCCGGCGGAGTCATTACTCTTAACACCTTAAGAAAACCTGGCATCGCTCCCATGCTTAAATTCGCATTGAAAGCGATACGAAAAGCATCACTCTTCACCGCTCCTCGTATGATATCCTCTAATTTACTTGCTTCATTTCCTTTATACTCCTCCAAAAGCTTAACATTTTCTTCCTGGGGAGCTGGGCTATTGCTTGATGTACTAAGCTGTTTCGCTTGATTATTGCTGCTTGATTGAGGTGTAGACGCCACTTCTTTTTTAGCAGGTGCCACTGTCTTGGGAAGTGCCAATGCTTTTTGTACCTGGCTGAAGCCAGACTTAACTGCAGGCGAATTAACCACAGGAAGTAATTTGGCTGCTGCTTTGCCCAGGGTGGAATTTTGAAGATTTTTTATTTGAGGCTGAAACGCTTTTTTGGCAGACTCTAAAACTGGTTTTACACACTTTGATATTACGTTCTTAGTAACTTTTAACAGATTATTTAGCATGCAGACGTACCTCCTATATTTTACACCTCCAGAAGAATCTGTTCAAGTTGATCTCTGCTAAGATTAGCTTCTGATATCTGTTTCTTTGTAAAACGGCTATCATATAAGGCAGCCTCATTAAAATTACAACCTTCCATGATTGCATTACGAAAATCAGCCCCCATAAATACTCCTCTAAAAAAGCTGGCTCCCCGTAAATCACAATCTCTAAAGCTGCTTCCGGTATACCCCTCCTGCTGCCATGGTTCTAGCTCACTTTTTCCATGATAACTGAGGCCGTAGGAGAAGTTAGCATTCTTTAGATCCGCTCCGGTAAAATCTGTATTATGTAACATGCAGCCTGAAAGGGAAGCTCCTTCCATGTTGCAGTATCGGAACCGGGACCCAATCAGACGGCTAAAGTTAAAGTTGGTATTTTTAAGTAAACCACGCCGAAAATCAGAATAGTGAAAATTATGGCAGTAAAGCAATGTATTGCTTAAATTCATATCTTTATAATCTTCAAACAAATAAGAATCTTCCTGATTATCAGTAAGCATTTTTCTTATTTCGTCCAGATTCCTACCTTGCTGTTCCTGATAAACCAGATCTCCAGGCTCCATGTATTCTCCTGTTCTAATCTGAAAGCCTTCTTCCTTAGGCATACTTAAAAAATTCTCTGTTTCTGTTGCCTCTCCAATGGAGTAAAGTATAAGTTCTCTTAAATACCGGTAAAAATATGGGACCATTTCCTGCATCAACCAATCAACCTCTGGCATTGTTACACGCCCTACGTATTGTTTTGCCCTTTGACAAAGTTTGTCCCAGAGCTTTCCATAGAGGAAGAACAGCCTGCCCAGTTGAAGCTCACCTACCCATATTCCACCATGTAAATACCAGCCACGATCGTAAAAGATAATAGGACAACGATATACACCCTGAACCAAATCCGTTCTTAATAAATGAATCATTATATATCCTGGAATCATTTCTGGTGCGGCTTTTTTGTAAGCTTCACAAGCCTTTGAAAATTCTCTGACAAAATGAATACGAAACTCATCCTTCATATCCTGAAACATAGCTTCTGTCTCTAACTGTATATCCGATAAACACGGTTCTATATCTTTTTCCCTAAAACGCTCTAATGATTTTTTCTCCATAATAGTTCCATCATACCCATGAGAAAGGTTTTCTTCTTATTGATTTAGGCATTGTAGCCAAGATTCTTTCTCTCTTTAATGTCATTTTTTATTTCTATGAATTTATCTTTAGATATTTCTATGTAGCTCCCGCATCTGGGACATTCTACGCAATAGGTTACACGATAAGGAATCATCGGAATGAAATACAAAGTGAACCAGGTTGTGTTTTTACTTAACTTCCACATGGAAGTGGTATTACAGTATCCGCAGTCCTTTTCCATTACGTCACCATTTCTATTTTTTGTTACTTTACCAAATCCCCAGATAATCATTCTAATCTCACTTTCTGTATTTATTAGTAATCTAATACGATTGCTAAGGGTCTCTTAAGCATCTGTTTCCTTTAAGGTCTCCAGTATCTGCATCATAATCTGCTGCCATTGCTTCTTTTCCTTGATGCTGCAATCAAAAGATCCAATGACCAATCCATCTCTGACCGCACGCAAAAACAACAGGTGATAGCAGTCTCCGTCAATCAAAGGAATATCCATAGAAAAGGTGCTAACAAGATTCTCTCCGTCTCCTATGGTTTTCTTCTCTTCAATGGCAGAGGCAGGGTATAAGCGTTTCATTTCCCTTGATAATACATCTCTTACTTCCGTAACTTCTTTCGGTTTTATCTCCCCCTTCTCCAAGGTGAAGGTAATGGAAATATCTCCGCTTTCATTGCTGTAGACCCACTCCGGTCCTTCCGGGCCTGGATATTTAACTGCTTTTAACTCCTCATTCATTTCCTCAAATCGGGTGGGTAGCAGCATGGTTAGACGCCCATCAAGGATTGTCCTCTCTTCCAGCTCAAGAGTCTCATATTTAACCACAACATATCCATTTGAAATATCATTTTCTATTTGATAAAGAGCTTCCTTTAAAGCTTCCTGGGATGCTGCCTGTTCCAACTTTCTTTTATTCCTTATAATCTCTTCTGCATAGATTTCGCTCATTTCTTTCTCCTCGCCAAACTTTATCCTTTGATCTGAAGCAAATCATCAATTACAATGCAGTTTCTGTCTGTAATAAGCGCAATACGTTCTTTGCTACTAATATTGATACTATCTCCCTCGCACAGAAAGGTTTCTCCAGCTTGTATCTTAATTCCCTTGGAACTCTTCACTTTAATTCCCTGTCGATCTGACATTTGAATTGAGATTTTCTTTCCTGAAGCTCGAAACGTAAGGGATTTTGGAGTTACCTCAAAGCCTTTTCCCCTTTTTGTGACAAAGCACTTATTGTCAGACTTACGTGTTTTGGAATTTTTCTTTCCATCGGTGCGATAGATATCTGCAGCATAAGCCTTGGTTTCATCTGTTCCAGGAATGCTCAGCCTTACCTTGCTTCCCACCTCAGGCATACAAAACCAGTCATTTTTGTGCCATGGATACCAGTGGAGCTTCTCCCCTTGAGCGTTTTTATCAACATCAAGTTTAATTCTTACCCGGTCTGCCTCTACAGCTTTTAGGGTACCTGCTAAAGAGGCACCTCTCATTTTTTCCTGATACAGCTTATTTCGTTTTATTCCCTTACTAAGTTTGAGAATGCATTTCCTTTTCCATAGACCACCGTGGTAATTATCATATATCTCAGTCACCAGAAATTCTTTTCCCTCATACGTAATGCTGCTGCCAAGACGCATATCCCATTCTCCATCTATGGCAATGGACAAAAAATCATGCTCCATTAAGGAAGAGATGCCATTGCGAAACTCTATATACTCTGCAATTCGTTTCTTAAGCACACGATTTGAGCCGCCTGAATATGTATCTTTTTGTCCTCCAAAGCCAATAAGTATCTGGAGCTTTTCACCTGCGGTACCTGGGTATATCGGCGCTCCAAGGTATGAGGTGGCACGTAACAGGAACTCCCAGTCTGTCTCTTCATATTGAATCAGAGGAATATCCAGAATTGATTGATTTGAAGCATAATCGAGAATATCACCCCCATGTTCCCGTACCATATCCCGAAACAGAGCTTTATAGGTCTTCTCTTTCCTTTGAAAGCTCCTGGTCTTTTTTTCATAATCCATTAATATGGATCTGGTGGAAAGAGTCATGGAAACATAGGCCTGTCCATCGTATTTGACTTTTATATCAACTGGTATACCTGAGAAAACAAGTATATCCGCTTGTCCATTCTCATAAGTAATTGAGAAGTTATCATTCCAGCTTATATTTCTAAATGCTTCTATATCCTCATCTCGTATCGTTCCCTCAATCCTTGCAATGGAATGGCTGTTTATCCTTTGATTGATTTCCAGCAATGAGATTCCTTTAAGCGCTACAGGCATCTCCAGGCTTAATGTATCATGAATGATTGTTTTCAAATGCTTTGTCCTCCTTCCAGACAATAGATACCGGCATAAAGCGGATTCCATACAGCTGCCGCCTTAATATATTTTCTGCAAGCTCCAGGGAAACAATGAGATAATGAGCTTTTTCATTTACGACACAAACTATGTATTGCTGTTCATTCGTTCCATTTAAGAAGAATCTGGGGGATTCATGGATACGTCCCTCCAAATAGATACACTCCTCCACCGGAAGATTAATATTCCAGCATACTAATTGAGAACGATACTTCTTATCTGTCAGAAAAAAAGGTACCACTTGAAGCGCTGAAGAATAGACTTCCAATATTTCTTTTAAGCGGTCCGTCACACAAAAATAAGTGTCAAACAGAGACCTTCCGCTAAAAAAATCGGGGCACCTGTCATTTTCATCAAATTCACTGAAGGTGACAAAAGGCTCCTTTTTTCGGAATTCAGGCTGGGAGTAATCCAGATTTTTGTGAAACGTAATTCTCTCATCCGTCTGCATGATAAAATAATTCATGGCTGTCTCCTATTTAATTGATTCTTACATCCGGTCCGGCAATATCTATCTTGGTATCCATTTTTATATGACTCTTTTTACAGTGCAGCCGGATATGGTCAGAAGCGTAAAATTCTATGGCTTCATTCGCATTAATACTGATTCCTTTCCCGCTGCTCAAAGTAATACCCTCTTCACTTTCTATGGATATTCCATTTCCCTCATTCAGGGTAATAGACGTTCCGTCACTGCATGTAATAATGACCGCCCTCTTTGTAAATCGGATTTCTTTTCCGTGAATGGTTCGAAAGTATTTGATGGCAGGATCACTGGTTGAAGCATCTCTATTTTCTCCGCTTCTTGAAGAATTCTCTGCGACTGCATTCTCTTCTTTCTTATCTGGAAAATAAATAAAGACCTGATCTCCTGGCTCTGGCATACAATACCAGCCGCCTTCTGCTCCTGCAGTATACATGGTTTGATACGGAAATTCCCAAACTGGTTTATTTCCACTCCTTTTCTCATCAATGGCCAGCTTCACCAGGACTTTATCCTTTACTGATTTTATTACTTTTGCCTCAAGGGAGACGCCTGTCAGCTTATCTGCATAGAGAAAAGGTTTTTTAAGACCGTTTTGCGTATCCAGCCAATAATGAAACACCACTTCCCCCTGAACCTTTTCCGCCTCCATTTTTCTGATAAAAAGATCTTTTCCCTGGAACTTTACACAGGAGCCAGTTTTATAAAATTGTCCTGAGCTAACCTTAAAGCTAATGGCATCTGTTTCCGTCTGCAAATCACAGTTGACTGCTTGTAATCTTTTATAATTACCCAGATTTTTTTCTATTTTATAGGAATAACTGGTTATTTCCTCAACGGCTGCTTCCTTTTTAAGGCCGAAATATATCTTTGGTTCTCCAAATCTGGAATCCGGTAATATTCCAGCATGAAAATGGGAAGCAAGTCGTTTCAAAAACTCCCAATCCGTTTCTTCATATTGGACCAATAGAGTTCCAATGTGCTTTCCTCCTGAAATAGAATCCATAATATCTCCGCCAGAATATGCTTTTGATATCTGACTTAATATTTCCTGGTAGGTCCCTTGCTTATCCTGGTAAGAGCCTGACTTTTTATCCAAATCCATTAAATAGGTGGCTGAGATCAGGTTGATTTCCGCTTTGTACAAATCACCATCAAGATACACCGAAATATCTTCTGCTATCCCTGTAAAAAGTGTGGTTCCGTCCTCCAAAAAGACCCTGATTTTATCGTCATTCCTGTTTTCAAGCACCAGTTTGTCCTGGCTTCCATCTGCAATAATTCCTTTTATCATGCAATGACCATGCTCATTTATTTCTTCCGACAAAAAGAATTCGGTTATTTCCTGAATCATCTCCAAATCAATCTTAATCTGTCTATAGGTGTCTTTTTTCAAAGATTCATCCTCCTTAGCATTTTATGGTTTACCATCAATCCGGATTATGCCACCCCTGGCACACGATAAGATACTGGTAGTAAAGAGCACCGGTTCTCCATTAATCGTATATTTCTTATCATCAATCAACCATGGCGTGAGAATCACTGGGGAGCAAGGCTTTTGGGGGTCAGTCTTTCTGCAAGTACCAAAGGGAGAAATATGAACACCGGCTTCGCAGTCCATAACCGTAGCCTGATTCCTTCCGCTGATACATACACCGTGGCTGACAGGAACGCTAATGAAGCTCTGACCACTTCCCATGGTACAGGTTAAACAAAATCCATCATAGACCTGAATTCGTTCAGACATATTTAAATACCTCTCCGTTAATTGTTTGTTGTAACTTTGGTTACATTTTTAATTGCAAAAATGCATAATTCCTTTAGTATAAAATAGAATTAATCAAAAAAATTTATCACGTATAAATTAACCTCGTTAATGTAAAAATTGGTATGCATATTGGTTTTTTGTTGATTTTTATTTCTTTATACCTTAGTTCTTACTTTTTAGTTTGCTACCCAATTCTCATTTTTCGTAACAAAAAAGTCCATGTACTTATATGGAACTGCCCCCATAAGTTAAACTTAATTACACTTATGAGTGGTCAGTGCATATTTTTATAAGTACATGAACTTTGTAACAAACCTGTTTTAATAATTATTTCAAAGGTCATCTTCACTACTAATAATCAAATGTAAGAACCACCTTCCGTATGGAAGGATCATGGCTATCCACGAAATCAAACGCCTCCTGTGCTTTTGTTAGAGGGAAGGTGTGGGAGACAGAACCAGTTAGATCCAATCTTCCCTCCCGAATCAGTTCAATGGCCTTACCAAACATCTTATTTTGAAGTCTTGATCCTCTCACGTCCAGCTCTCTTGAGGTTATGACAAACTGATTCACCTCTGTGGGAGAAGTGGAAAATCCCATGGTAATGACCCTTCCTGCATTACCGGTCGCTTGTAAAAGCTGGCTTAAGGAATCCTTATTGCAGACCGCATCCATGGATACGGTGGCTCCGTGTCCCATGGTATACTCTTTTACCTTTGTGACCAGGTCTTCTTCTCTTGTGTGAATGGTATGAGCCGCTCCATGTTTTCTTGCCTCCTCCAATTTGTCTTCCTGGATATCTGCCACAATGATATGTTCGCAGGTTAAGCGTGCCGTTTTTAAAATAGAGCTTCCCAGGGCTCCGGAACCGTAAATTAAGAGCATATCATCTTTATTTAACTCGGCTCTGGTACAGGCCTGGATTCCTATGGTAGTAGGCTCAATCATAACTGCATCCTCATTAGAAATGGTATCAGGAAGAACATAGCAGTCCGCCTCCGGCACAGCCATATATTCCCGGTAGCCCCCGTCGATGTGAACGCCTCGTACCGCAAGATGATCGCATACATTTCCGCGTCCCATACGACACGGATAGCAGTGTCCGCAGCTGGTTACCTGATTGATGATGACCCGGTCATCTACTTTTAAGCTGGATACCAGAGGACCCGTCTCTACCACTCTTCCTACCATTTCATGTCCGATGATTCTGGGGTAAGTGGCGGCTGCATTGGTACCATGATAAATTCCCACATCAGATCCGCAGATTCCTGCTGCCGTCATCTGGATTAATACCTCACCCGGGCCGGAGAGTGTTGGCATTTCTGTGTCAATGACTTTAAGCTGGCCGGGCTTTACGATTTGTACGGCTTTCATATTCATTCTCTCCTTTTTATGAATCCTGATATATTATGTTAACGAATTTCCAGGTATTGAGACAAAACCTCATCCATCTCGTCGGCTCGTT
Organism: Lacrimispora xylanolytica; assembly: GCF_026723765.1. Taxonomy (NCBI): domain Bacteria; kingdom Bacillati; phylum Bacillota; class Clostridia; order Lachnospirales; family Lachnospiraceae; genus Lacrimispora; species Lacrimispora xylanolytica. Next base: position 319,281 of record NZ_CP113524.1, on the reverse strand, counting down.
CCTTCGTTAGAATCACGAAAGGCTTCCTCACCTCTCCCACAGGAATCCCCTGGGAGGAGAGAATGTATTTTAAATTGGCGCAGAGGCCGTTTTTTAACAGCACATCAAGGATGTTGTTGCATTTTGTCTGGAGCATTCTGGCCTCCTCAAGCTTTCCTTCCTCAAACAACCGTAGAAGGTACTTAAACTGGGGAAGCATGAAGTTAAAGCTGCTGCCGATAAAGCCTTCACAGCCAAAGGCCAGAAATGCCACCATACAGCTCTCGAATCCACCGAAACACCTGATTTCAGGATTGATGTTGCGAATCCGGTCCATTTCCAGCAGGTTTAAATTGGTATGCTTGATTGCATTTATGGCACCAGATCTTAAAAGTGCCTGCACTTCCGGGTGCTTTACATCCAGATCCTTATGGGTGCTGGAGGGAATGTTATAATAAAGGACCGGACGGCCTGCCGCCTCTGCAATATCATGATAATAGCCTGCGATTTCCTTTTCCGAAAATCCAAAATAAATGGGTGGCGTGGCTGCGATGTTTTCAATTCCTGCTTTAACTGCCTCTTTGGCATAAAAGACAGCCTCTTGGGTACTGATGGCGCCTACGTGAGCGAACATATCTCCTCTGTCCCGGTACTGGGATGCCAGTTCAAAGGAACGCACCCGTTCGTCTCTGGTCAGTAAAAAACATTCCCCGGAGCTCCCTCCGATAAAAAATCCATCTGCTCCTTCTGAAAGATTTCTTTCCCAGAGCATCTTTAAAGCTGCTTCATTAAGTTTCCCTTCCTGGTCAAAAGGCGTTACGGAAGCAACGTATAATTTTTTCATGATGAATCATCCCCCTTATCATCAAATCACCCCTGGCTTCTCTCCTCCATGGCATGAATCATCTCCACCACGAATTCGTGGGTTGGAACGGGTATGCCAAGCCTTCTTGCAACCCTTACCACAGACCCGCTGATGTGATCCGCCTCTGTTTTTCTTCCATTTTGAAGATCGGAACGAATGGAGGTGCGACCGTTTGGAGACATCTGGGAGGTCTTTCTTACCTTCTCTATGATTTCGTCCTCATCTGCGGTAAGACCCAGCCCCCTTGCCACTGCGGCGGCCTCTCGTATCAGCTGCTTTGTCATGGAAAATGCGTGGTCATTGGAACTAATATACCCCATATCAACCTGTAAAATGGCTGTAACCGCACTTAAGGACACATTGGTAAAGAGCTTATCCCAGATTAACTGCTGTATGTTCTCATGGATTCTCACATGGAAACCACAGCTTTCAAACGCCTCCTTAAGCCTTGGAAGGAATCCTACCTTATCCTCAGTCAGCATTCCTATGTTTGTATTTCCCACACCGCCTCTTTTCACACAGCCCGTACTTAATACGGCGCCGTTGTCTTCTGTGGTTCCTATAATGATGTGGTCTTTTGAGACGAATTCTTCTAAGATATCCTCATGACCGGAACCATTTTGGAGGGTCATAACATAAGTATCCGGGCCAATGAGCCCCTTATTAGAGCTTAATGCAGCCTTTGAATAAAGGGATTTTACAAATAAGAGAACCAGATCCATGGTCCCTAAGTCTTCCTGGGGTAAGGCGGCTCTGGGACAGTAAATATGTTCTGTTCCATCTTCCTCTAAGCGGATTCCCTGCTGCTTAATATGTTCCACGACGGAGGAAGAGGTATCCACCATATATACTTCATGATGAAGGGATAAGTGGCAGCCATAGATGGAACCCATGGCTCCCGCTCCGATTACTGCTATTTTCATAAGCTCTCCTTCTGCTAATTGGAAAATTCTGCAATGCCCTCAATGGCGTAAGCGCGGATGGGGCAGGAATCAAGCCCTTTGATGGGAAGAGGTGTATAGGACATAAAGAAGGTATCTGTTTTCAGTTCTTCTAAATTCTTAAGCACCTCAAGGAATACAACATTTACCTCCATCAGCACATCATGAAAGGCGGATACGTCTGTATTGTTGCTTTCAATGGAAACGCCGTCTCCAAAGCCTACACATTTTACTTTCTTTTCTTTCAGCCATTCTGCGGTTTCTTTGCAGATAAACAGTCTCTTATCTCCCGGAGTATTGGAAACTGGGGTAAATGGAGGCAGCTTATACTGGGAATCCAGGATAACGATGTCTCCTTCTTTGATCCGGTCGCCGCAGGCCTTATTAAGGTCCTCTCCCTTGATTTTCTCATTGGGAGCCATGTGTGTGATGTCCACGTAAATGGCACGGCCCATAAAGGTAGTAATGGGAAGCCCCTGAACATCGGTCCAGTTGTCGTTATGATGATAAGGACATTCCACATGAGTTCCCAAGTGGCTGGTGAGATCCATAATGGTGTGGAAATCCGGAATGGGACCGCCTGTGTTAAAGCGGAAGAGATGGCACCTTCTTGATTCTGTCGCCGGATCCAGCTCTTTTGTTAAATCAATGACTCTTAATCCATTTCCCAACTGAAATACGCTCATTTTAATTCCTCCTGTTTTTTTATTTTCTGTTTTTATGTAATTTCATTCCTATTGGTATACCGGTATACCGGTTAATGGGTAATGATTGACTTACCTTTTTTTCTGGGGTATGATATTTCCCATAAGACTGGGCCAAATGGCACGGCCTTCCTAAAAAAACATGTCAGGAGAGTCTCATGATCGAAACAGGTTCCCTTCAATCCCAGGCTTACAAAACCATGAAAGAACTGATTTTATCAAAGTCCCTTGACTCCGGGGTTCTCTATTCGGAGACAAGGCTTGCAAAGGAGCTTGGCATTTCCAGAACGCCCCTTCGGGAGGCCCTTCAGTGCCTTTCCCAGGATGGCTATATCACCATCATGCCCAGCAGAGGCTTTCAGATAAGAACCCTAAATAAGAAAACCATGGCAGAATCCATTGAGGCACGGTGTGCCATCGAAGGCTTTTGCGTCCACTTATTTGCATCCTGTGAGGATGAAGTTCGTAAACAAGAGCTTTTAGAGGATTTAAAAGAATCCTTAAGCCGTCAAAAGGCTGCACTCACCTCCAAAAATTTTCCGGAGTCCTTCACCGAAGAAGACCATAAGTTTCACATGACCTTCGTCCACTTTGCAGAAAACAGTGAGTTCAACCAACTATTTCAAAGGCTTCTCTATATGATTCATTTAACCACATCTGGCGCTTTAACCATCACGGGACGGGCCCAGACCACTTACGAAGAACACCTTAAATTCTATCAGCTCTTAAAAAAGGGGGATGCAGACCAGGCCTATCAGGCACTGATCGCTCACTTAATGATGCCCCTTAAGATGGATCTGATATGATTTCCCGTCCGGCCTCCATATAGGAGCCGGACTTACTTTTTATAAAGCAACTTTGATGACTACCTTTTTTACCTTACCTGGTTCTCCAGCGATCAGCCGTGGTTTATGTGCATCCTCTGGTGCTACAACAATCATATCTCCTTCTTCCAAGAGGACATTTCCTCCAAATAAAGGTTCCTCATAAAAGATCAGATCCTTTTCTTCGATCCGCTCTTTCACCGTAAGCCCTTCCCGGCCGCGAACCCCAAACAGTTCTCTTCCAGAGACCACATACTGAATATCAAAATACTTCTCATGGGTTTCATAAAAGCACTGGTCGGCTGGCAATGTGGTATATTCCTGTACGTTTGCAATTACGTCCTCTCCTGAGATGGGATAGCTTCCTTCCGGCAGGGATAAAATATCCGTCTCTTTCAGCCACTGGTATCCTTTACGGAACTTTTCTTCCAGATAATCATACTTTTCTGCAATTCCTATATTTGAATAAAACATTGACGTTCTCCAATCTTCTTATTTGCTTGCAATGTCCTTCGTGTTTAGATCTCCCTTTGAAATAGCCACTACCTGCTGCCAGATGGTCTCATCTACCTGGACGCCTTCTTTTTTACTTCGTTCTCTGGTCGCACGCGTTCTCTCTCCAGGACAGGTAATCACATCACCCTCTTTTGCCGGATGGCTGGCATCCGCTGCTGCCACACGGCGGTTTAACATACCCTGAATCTCTTCCTTTGAGCCAAAGAGATAAGGATCATAGGCGATAAAGATCTGACAACATCCGGTACAGCTTCCATTGCCAGCTTCATCCATATCAAGACCGCTGTTTCCATTGGCCATTAAAGCGGCTGCAAGGTCAAGAGCAATTGCCATACCGCTTCCCTTCCAGTAGCCGGTAGGAAGAATTCTTCTGCTCTCCTCAATGGCACCCGGATCATCGGTTAAATTTCCTTCCTTATCAAACCCTCCGGGAAATGGCAGCTTTTTGCCTGCAAGCCGGTATACTCCTAACTTACCATAGGCGTACTGGCTCATAGCCATATCAAGGACAATGGGGCCATCCTCTCTTGGAATCGCGATACAGAACGGATTATTGCCCACTCCAGGCTCATCACTTCCCCATAGAGGCATACAGCTTTCTGTATTGATCCAGCTGATTCCCATAAACCCGGCCTCTGCCATTTTCCACGCATAGGTGCCGCCTCTCATCCAGTGGGTGGAATTTTTTAAGGCAACACAGCCGATTCCATGTTCCTTTGCAAGCGCCATGGCGCGGTCAGCGCAAAAAAGTGCATTGGTAATGCCGATGCCTAAATGTCCGTCGTAATTTTCTACCGCACCCTTTCCTCCTACCAGCTCCGGCTCTCCCTTTGGGTTGATGAAACCCTTTTGTACATAGTCCACGAAACGGGGAACACGATTTAGTCCGTGGCTTTCCACGCCGTCTGCATTGGACTGGGTATGGATCTCGGCACAGATCTGCGCCTTTTCCTCTGTAAGGCCGCTGTTCATTAACGCCTGTTTCACGGTTTCAAGAACGGTTTCATAAGGAATTCTAAGACTCATATTATCTCCTTTACTTATGTGGGTTTATATTGGTAATTTCATTCTCCCTGACAGCTCCATCATCTCCTCATAAAGACCGCTGGCCTCCTGGGGAGAATACCCATAGACCAGGAATACATCCATCAGATACGGAGAATAGGAAAGCTTCATCAGCTCTTTTGCAAATCCCATGGCGGCAATCTCACTTAAGGCAATGACATTGGAATCATTATGAAGAAATCCCAGAGACCACAGACGGACCTTTTCTGTCTGGGTGAAGATTTCTTTTCTATACCTTTCCTCTACAAAGTGAAACAGCTCATGGGCAAGTAAAAGTCCACTGATATGGAGTTCTTTTGTAAGTATTTCACAAACTCCCGGAGATAGCAAGAGCTTATTTGCTTTATTTACCGCATCCATATAGATGCAGATTTTATTGGGTACCCGGTACTCTGCAAAGAGCACACGATCCGTTTTATCCGGAACCTCCGGATAGGAAATATCCATTCCAAGAGAAGCTGCCAGCTTTATGGGATCATCGGTCCCATATTCTTTTACCAGCCTATTGGCATATTCCTTGCCGCATTCCAGGCTTTTTTTCATCCATTCCCGCCGCTGGCCGTCATCAAATTTTCCGTTTAAGGGTTCCCTGGAAAATGCATAGGCATACCAATCTTCTACAGGGATATCCCCCAGATCTCGAAGCATATCCTCTAACGGACGCACGGTAAATTTGGGCCTCTCATAGCCTCTGGTATTCTGTTTTCCAAACAATCCGTCTGCAATAGGTTTGATCGCATTTTGTAATTCTTCCCTTGTCATCATGGACTAACTCTCCCTGATTGAAGCTATGATCATGATTTCCTCTTCCGGTTCCCGGTCTCCTAAGTCCAGATTCATTAACAGCATGATCTGTTCTAAATCAACGGCACTGTAATCGCAGACCCTTGGGCCTACACAAACGAAGAAATCAGGCCGTAGTACCGTATCGGTCTTAAATATGGCATGGTCCTTCCACAGCTGTTCCACCACTTCCTCATAATCCTTAACCTTGCACTTTTCCACCAGACCTTCGGAACACTGAACCTTAATAAAGCCTTTTTTATCTACGATACGAAGCGGCCTGCGCCCTTCTTTTTCTCCGGAGAAAACATAGAACTTATCTGTTTTTTCCGCCAGTTGAATGCCGGTTACCTTAGGACCAAAGTCTTCCTCGGCTAGCTTTAATGCCTCAGCTTCCTCACATTCCTTTAAAAGGTCTGTGGTCTTAACCTCTGTGGAGCCGGTGGCAATGGCTGTGACTTTTCCAGTCTGGTTGTCAATCTCTATATGCACCTCTACCGTATCCGGAGATGCCCCGGAGCTGACGGCAAGGTCAGAAGCTTCTTTTTTCAATTCCCTGATATCTTCCTGACTTGGATTCGGTATGACCCGCTCTACCACGTCACGGACCATGGAGAGTGCAACTCCGATGGAGGAAATCACCTCGGCGTGTTCCGGAATGCTGTAGGCAAGACCTAATTTTTCTGCACAGTAGGGAACCAGAGAGGCGGCACCTCCACCGCAGCCTACGAGACGCATGCTGTCATGATCCAGCTTATACTTTTCTGCGAGAGACTTAATGCAGGCGCTTACCTTTTCAAAGTCCTTATCAAGAATCTGGGTCGCCAGCTCTTCTACGGTAATGCCAAGCTTATCCGCTACCGGCTTCATAGCCTTTCTGGCAGAGCCTGCATTCCCAAATGCAAAATACTTTTTATCAATCAGCCCCAGAACATTGGCGGCATCTGTATTGGTAAAGCAGATCTTCTTTCCGTTTCTTAACCGGAGGGTGACATAATCTCCCGGGTCTCCCGGCTTTGGACTAACCAGCTCAATCTGGGGATTTTCAATTTCTTCCTCCGGCAGGAAGCAGGCATATTCACACCCTGCAATGTGGGCAGAACGAGGGCCCACATCAACCACGCATTTGTCATTAATCCGAACCATAGAGCCACCGGCACAGCCTAGGATACGTACATCCAGAGAGTTGATATAAGTATCATGCCCGCCAATCTTTGCATAATCCACACCAGGCCGTCCATTTTTGATGACGCCGATGTTTGTGGTAGTACCTCCTACTTCAAAATAAATGGCGTTGGAGGCCCGAAGATACATCAGAGAACCCATGACCGAAGCCGCCGGGCCGGAAAGCGCGGTTAAAATGGGACGCTTGCGCATTTCGTTAATCTCCATAACACCGCCGTCACCTCTCATGATCATCAAAGGTACGGTGACTCCTGCCGATTTTACGGAGCTTTCTGTGGCATTGGCGGTTGCCATCATCTTTGGCAGAATGGAAGCATTGATGGCTGCCGTACGGGTCCTTCTTGTGAGACCGTAAAGCTTTGTAATATCAGAAGCCATGGTTACCGGCACATTTCTCTTTTTCGCACAGTCGTGAATCAGCTGTTCCTCTCCCATACTGTCCACGCCAAAGGCCATGGAAGCCACTACCACCTGGGCCCCTTCTGCTAAAAGTTCGCCAATGTTTTTATTGATAATCTCTTCCGTCAGCATTTTCTTCTTGATGAAGGTATTATAAACCTTGATCATGCGCCCTACTTTTTCATCCAGCACAATATCCTTTAGGGCAAGCTGGCGTTTTGCCAGGAAACCTTCCAGTCCGCCTCCTGCAACTCCCACCACGCCCACGTTTGCAACGTCGCCTTCAATAAATGCGTTGGTCGCCTGTGTGGTGGAATGGGCCACAAATACCACATCCTCCGGGGAGATATTATTTTCCCACATACAGTTTTGAAAGCTCTTTACTACCCCCGCAGCCACGCCATCTTTATGGTCATGTGTTGTCTTTACTTCATTTTTCCCAATAATCTCATGGGTATCATTATCCATGGCCACACACTTGGTATAGGTGCCGCCTACGTCGATTCCCATGCGTACCGCTCTTTTGATACATCCCGCCATTTTATTCCTTCCCTTTCCCTTTTCATAAAGTGTTCATGAATCAATGGTGAAAATCGTCCGGGAGCCGTTTAAGAGCGCCCGGACCTGTAAATGATCTCCTGGGTCATATTATGATAAGAACCATGCCGCTCCTAAGCCGCCCAGCATGACAAAGACTGCTATGTACTGCAAAACTCCGGTCAGGTATGCATTTGGTATGGACAGCTTTAAAAAGTCCTTTGATTCTACCTTGGTGTACGCAAGCCCCCAGGCTACCCATGACTGGGTGATGCAGCATCCGATATTGACGGTAATGGTCGGAATGGCAAATACCGCATATAAGAAAGGAACGGAAAATGAAGCTACATTGGAAAGCACTCCAAGTGTTGCTGCACCGCAACCAACTAAGGTCATTGGGCCACGGAACAATCCCATACAAAGAAGTACGGCAAAAACAATACAAACCACAATTTCACTCCTTGGCATTACATTTCCAAGAATCACCTTGAAATACGGAGATGCCAGGGCTGCCACAGAATTGAACATTGGAAGTGTAAGCAAAAATCCTACTAAGGGAGCGGTATCTACCACACCGTCATAGTAAAGCTTATTTACCAGCTGACAATTTTCCTTAAAGTTGCCTGTCATTCTTCCGCACAGGAACAGAGCCAGGAAACCGGCAATTACAAAACCACCGATAACGGAAAAGTCCAGCCAGATTTTAAGTACCACAGGAACCACCGGAAGAATCAGGGTGTAAAATGGTGCATTTTTCTGTTCAGAAGCTGCCCCACGTGTTTGAGCCGCCCATGCATGAACAGTTTTGGCACGTTTTAAATAGATTGCCGATAACAAGGTGGTACTAATCAGCATGATAATCAGAGCTGCATAGCCCCAGTGAGATGCATACCAGCCAAGGTTAAAATCAGGAAGCTGGTCTGGTGTCACGAAAAACGCGCGGTACTGGGCAAAGTTTACTGGATTTAAATAAATTCCGGCTGCAACCGACCCCATAAAGGTAAATAAAGCAATGGATTTAGGAATGCCAAGTGACATTAAGATAGGAAGAACGATAACACCGATTGCAATAACCGGGCCGGCTCCTGTCATGGCTGTAAATATCAGGGCAGTCACAATATTTAAAAGGGCTACCGTAACAAATGGCTTATCCCCTCCAAGCTCTACCGTCTTACGAATGAGAGTAGACGCAATTCCCGTATCCATAAGAACCCGTCCAAACCAGGCACCCCAGCAGACATTGACCAGCGTGGTACCCCAACCTTCTGGTGCTGACTGGTAAATCTTATTTAAGGCTGCAATTAAGGTATTGTCCTTTCCAAAATTAAGCACTGGATTGGCAGCCAGAAAATCCTGGCTTACAAACAAGGTCCCTCCAAGGGGAACGATTGTCCATAAAAGGGTGATCAATAAGAAACCGATCATTAGATTGTGTCCTTTAATACAGTAGTACGCCAGACCAAAGAAAGAAATTAACAGAATAATACCAATGATGTACTCCACGTAAATACCTCCTCAACTTTTTATTCTCCACATACTCTTCATATTATGGCCTTATAAAAATACTGCTTTTCCCTGTCCCCCTGTAACCCCAGTCTCCTTTCTTTATTCATCATTTTCATATATCTCTAACCAGTCAGGTACCCTAAGCCTGCCCGGAAAAGAACTGTGGATAGATTTCCTGAAGCGTCCCTGCATTCCATAAGATGGTATTAAAATGGTTGGCGCAGATTAAGGAAGCCGCTTCCGCATCCCGCCGCCGTAGATGATCCACCAAAAGCCGTCCCTCCACCTGGGAATGTTCCCAGCTGGTCAAGGAGGACATATCAATTCGATAGTTAAATGTGGTATATTGCAGATAGTTAAGCCTTAATAAGTCGCAATCCAGGGTGCGAAACACCTCCCAGGAATACTCTCTGCCACAAAAGGAGGAAAAGAGGTAATGTAGCTCCTGTTCCATCATGAGAAAATCCATGATGTTTTGCTGGTTGCTCTCTGACTTTTGCCTTGTCAGTACCTCTTCCAGGCTCTTAAGCTGCTCCTTTGTCAGTCCCTGGCTGCAAAGCTCTTCAATCATTGCCTGCTCTAACACCGTATGGGAAAAGACAGCCTGGCGGATGCGCTCCCTGTCAATCAATGTAACCTCAGTTCCCCTTTGAGGATAAACTACGATATATCCCTCTTCCACAAGACGGGACAAGGCCTCCCTAACTGCATTTCTTCCTACATTCATCTGGCTGGATAAGAGATTCTCGCTGAGCCTCTCCCCTGGCTTAATATCCATATTTAAGATCTGATTGCGAAGCTGGTAATAAACATCATTCTTTGAATCGTTCTTCTCAAGCTCTGTATCTATCATTGGTTTGGCCTCCCTGAACACGTTTCTTATGTAATATCACAAATTGCACATCAGTATCCCGGTTGATGCACATAATTTTTTCACTTTATGTTTTTATTCCAATACATTATCAATGCTCTTTTGTAAAACATATCACATATTTATACATAAATCAACTATATTATGAACATTTTTACTATATTTTTAAGAATTATTTTTGCATCCAAGCTCATTCTACTTTTATATCTCACAATCATTTTTAAAGAGATTGCATACAAGTATATGTTTCTTGCTTGAACCTGTCCGCATCTACTGGTAATTCCAGTTCAATAATAAGAAACCATTCCTGATACAAACACGTATTCTCTATACAATTCCTGGGCAGTGTGTTAGAATCGGAAGAGTAGTTAGTTTAATCTAACCTTTTCTCGATTCTCTTTTCAAAGGAGCATCCAATATGAACAACAATGAGACCGCTTTTCCCCATGAGAACCTGTCTGCCGCAATTGATCTATGGAATCGGGCAGCCATTTCTCTTTTAGATATCCGTCATAATTTAATTTCACCAGAGCAACCCTTGTGTAACTATCTCCTTCCTGCCAGTACATTTCTCTTCACCTGCGGTGAAAAAGCGGAGGTCGTGCTAAATAATACCGCATACAACATGGAACGTTTTGGGCTGTTTCACGGGGGCAAGGGAACAGAATTAAGCATTAAGGCCCATGGCGGCTGGCTGGAATATTACATGGTCTTTTATAAAGCCGGAGAACCTGTATTTCACAGGGGAGAATATCTTCGGTTGATAAAAGAAGTGAATCCCTTTCGTCAGCAGTACGGATTTAAGCCCCATAATCCTCTTTTTTTCTCAGAGGAGCTGTGCAAGATGTATGAAAAATGGAAAGGCCCCACGCCTTTAAATGTATTTTACGGAAAAGCAGCCTTTTACCGCTTTGTCTACGAGATTTATGAGGAGTTGGAAAAGGGTAACATTCAGGTGTTCCAGCCGGATATCATTTCCATGGCAAGGAGGTATCTGGATTCCCATTACCGTGAAGCAATTGTCATTCAGGAGCTGTGCCAGGTACTTGGCGTCAGCTACAGCCATTTTCACAGGAGCTTTAAGCAGCAGATTGGTATGGCTCCCCAGAATTACCTGATTAAGAAACGATTAGACGCTGCAAAGAAATGTCTGGAGACCAGCAATGCTTCCGTTCGGGAGATTGCCCTGCATTACGGTTTTGCCGACGAATACAGCTTATATCGCTTATTCATGAAAAATATAGGGTTGGCTCCAGGCAAATATAGAGAGACTTCACAATCCAACATGATAGATTACTCCATTGGAAACCTGATTTCCTTTCCTTATAATGAGGAACGTATGGTTAGTTATGACAAACTCGAAGATAAAGGAGCAAGTTTAATGTTTAGACAGATACGAAACAAAGCAGTTATCATGGCTGCTGTGTCGCTTATGCTGATGGTGTCGGCCTGCAGTACCCAACCCGTAAATACAAAAACCACAGAATCTGCACAAATCTCAGAGGTGGCAACAGAAACACCGAAGGCAGAGGCCAATAAGAAGGGAACTCCAGAAACCAAAACGATACATATGAAATATGGAGACGTGGAAATACCGGCAGATCCGAAACGTGTGGTAGTCATTTTCGTACAGGGAGATTTACTGGCACTTGGTGTGACCCCAGTAGCCACCTCATTCAATACCGGCTCCGCCTTTGAACCTCAGACACAGGAGGTTTCCGTGATTGATGCATTTTCCATCAACGAGGAAGAAATCATGGCACTGGACCCAGACCTCATCTTATGGAACACCGAGGATGAGCAAACCTATGAGAAGCTCTCTAAAATAGCTCCAACCCTGGCAAGTGACTATTTTAGCATGGACTACCGGGAAAGACTGCGGTTTTTCGGAGATGTGTTTAACCGCTCAGAAAAAGCGGAAGAACTGATTCAGACGTTTGATGAAAAGCTGGCATCTTCAAAAGCAGAGCTGGAAAAAGCAGGACTGCTTCAGAAAAGTTTTATCTGTGTTGACATTCGGGATGGCTTTCTTAGGGCATTTCAGGGTGGACGAGGAGGCAGACTTGTCTATGATTTTCTTGGTTTTCCCGCCCCCGAAAAGCTTCAGGCTGTTTTTGAAACAGAAGATTTCAAATCAACCGGACAAGCTGATCTTTCCTTTGAAGCCATGCCGGAATATGTAGGTGATTATATTCTTTTAAATACAGATGATCAACTGTTATCAGACAATCCTGTATGGAACAATTTACCCGCGGTTAAAGAGGGAAGGCTTATAAAAGCATCTAAGAATCTCTTCTGGTTCAACGACATCATATCTATGACGACGCAGTTGGATATCATCGTACATGCTGTACTTGAAACCAAATAAAAAGTGGTAATACTGAAACAATCAAAAAAACCGCAGGATTTTATGTCCTACGGTTTTTTTGATGTCACCATGTCCGCCTTTTCATTCAACCATTGAGAAACTCTTTGATTTCAGGGAGACAGGCTTTACCTTTTAGGATAGAAACCAGATGGAGTCTCACTTAAGTTAATTATGATATTCTTCATCTGAGTATAATGCTCCAGCATTACCTTATGAGTCTCACGGCCGATACCGGAAGTCTTAACGCCGCCAAAGGGTGCGCCCTCAGGAATGCTGTTATAGGTATTGACCCACATACGTCCTGTTTCCACGGATCTTGCTACCCGGATGGCGCGGTTAATGTCTCTGGTCCATACGGCTCCGCCTAGACCGAATTCACTGTCGTTTGCCATTTTTACTACTTCATCTTCTGTCTTGAACTTAATGATACTTGCCACTGGCCCGAAGATTTCTTCCTGCGCCACTCTCATATCATTGGTTACATTGCCAAGGAGAGTCGGTTTCATGAAAGCTCCGCTTTCCAGTCCGTTATCATCTAACTTTTCTCCTCCGCAAAGGACGGTAGCACCTTCAGATTTGGCTATATCTATATAGCTTAAAATCTTCTTTAACTGGCCATTGTTGACCTGGCTTCCCATCTGGGTATCTTCTTCCCATGGAAGACCTACCTTCACCTGATTAAAGCGCTTTACTGCTTCTTCTACAAACTTGTCGTAAATGCTTTCCTGAACAAAGACTCTGGAGCCTGCACAGCATACCTGGCCCTGGTTAAACAGGATTCCAAGCTGGATTCCGTCCATAGCCATCTCCCAGTCACAGTCCTCAAAAAAGATATTTGCTGACTTTCCGCCCAGCTCTAAGGTAGCAGGAATGAGCTTTTCAGCCGCAGCCAGAGCCACACTTCTTCCTACTTCTGTTGATCCTGTAAATGCGAGCTTACGGAAGCCCTCATGCTCTAACATATACTGTCCTGATTTGGAACCGGCACCTGTGATTACGTTAAATACACCAGCCGGAATGACATCCTCAATCAGTCTCGCTAACTCCAGAACACTTAACGGAGTTGTACTGGAGGTTTTAAATACCGTACAGCAACCGCTTGCAAGTACGGGTGCCAGCTTCCAGGAAGCCATTAAGAACGGGAAGTTCCAGGGAACAATCTGACCTACCACACCAATTGGTTCTCTTAAAATCAGACTTAAAGTATTCCCATCCATGATGTTAGCAGTGCCCTCATCTGCCAGAATACAGCCTGCAAAGTATCTAAAGTGCTGGGCTGCCAGAGGAATATCTACGTTTAGTGTCTCTCTGATTGGCTTTCCGTTATCTAAAGTTTCCACCATTGCAAGGTGCTCTTTATTCTCATCAATGATATCTGCAATTTTATTTAAAATAGCGGCTCTTTCTTTCACGGAGACATGCTTCCATGTTTCAAATGCCTTCCAGGCCTCTTTTACCGCTTCATCTACGTCCTCTTTTGTTGCTTCTGCACATTCTGCGAGAAGGGATCCGTCAGCAGGAGATGTGGTCTTGAAGGTCTTCCCATCGGAAGCGTCCTTCCACTGTCCTCCTATAAAGAGTTGATATTTTTTTTGAAGTTCTATGTTCACCATATTGCTAAATCTCCTTTCCATATTTCATATATGTGTCTGCAACCATTAAAGCTGGTTGGCTTCTGTACTGTTCATTATATGCCGGAGATTGATTCTGTCAATTTAATTAATAATTTCACATAGGATTGATATTTATTTGTCTTACTCTGTTTTTTATTTCACGAAGCCTTGGACTATTTCTTTGTTTTTTTCAAGCTTGCATGGAGTTATGATTGAAAACTCTTCGCCTTTATGAGGTTTCTTAAGAGAGGAATCGTTTTTATTTTGTCAGCCTTGTCTCAATTGTGATGGCTTTATCCCTGTTTTCCTTATGGATGGTTTGATACTTTTTTAACAACACTTATACCTAAAACCACATGAAGTCGTAGTATTTGGATTGTATTTTTTTAGAAACATAATAAGCTATCCATATTTTTTATAAATATTTAATGCTATCGATCCAACTTTCTCACTTTGCCATGGGGATTGTTACATTTTTCCCAATCCAGGACAGGCAATCACAATGGCCTGCCCCCTATACTTACAAAAGGGAGGTAAGCAGTCTGGAATGGACGTTAATTGTTATTGACACCGTCCTCTAACATGTAAAAAGACCGGTGATATCAGACTTCAAAGGAAATCTCATATCACCGGTCTACGGGCATGAAAAAAGCGGGTGATGGGAATCGAACCCACGTATCTAGCTTGGAAGGCTAGTGTTCTACCATTGAACTACACCCGCATGGAATATTAAATTACTTTAAGTGTGCCAGATGCACAATGCCCAAAGCCGGAATCGAACCAGCGACACGAGGATTTTCAGTCCTCTGCTCTACCAACTGAGCTATCTGGGCTAACCGCTTGGAACACGAGTAATTTTACAAGATTTCTGCCTTTTTGTCAAGAGAAGTTTTCTAAGTTATCTAAAAAATTTAATAAAATTAAGAAGATTATTCTTGACTTTATCATAATATTATCATAGTATAATTTTATACTATAAATGGAGGTGCACTTATGTCCCTGTCCCACAGCATTCTTGGCTTTCTTTCCTACGGAAGCATGACTGGCTACGAATTAGCCAAAGCCTTTAGTTCATCCATACGTTTTTTTTGGTACGCTCAGGCCAGCCACATATACTTAGAATTAAACAAGCTGGAGAAAAAGGAATTTGTGACCTGTGAAATCATCGTTCAGACAGACAAACCCAGCAAAAAGCTTTATACCATTACAGAAGAAGGAAAGAGAGAGTTTTTATCCTGGCTCTCCAAAGAAAATAATGAATTTAACAAAGGGTCCAAGAACGCATTCTTAATGAAAGTGTTTTTTTCCGGCTGCCGGGCTCCAGAAGAGAACATTGCCATGTTAAAGGAATTTATCCGGGACTGTGAAGCATACTCAGACGAGCTGAGCCATGTCCCGAAAACTACAGAACAGTACGGCGAACTCGTTGATGAAAGGGAAACTCTGTACTGGAAGCTGACTGCGGATTTCGGCTACAGCTATATTAAGATGTGCATAGACTGGGCCAACCGAAGCATAAAGAAAATGGAGGAAATCCAATGAATGTACTGGTGTTAAACGGAAGTCCAAGAGGCGAAAAGAGCAATACCATGAGGCTTACCAATGCATTTTTAGAAGGCATGGACGAAACCATCTCCATAAACAAAGAAATACTTCCCGTTTATAGGATGGATATTAAGCCTTGCACCGGCTGTTTTCATTGCTGGAACAAGACTCCGGGAAAATGCTGTATCTCTGATGATATGGCATCTGTCATTGATAAAATACTGGCAGCGGATTTCATTATCTGGAGCTTTCCTCTCTACTATTACGGTCTCCCATCAAAACTTAAGGCCTTAATGGACCGCCAGCTCCCAATGTCTCTTCCTTATATGACAGAAGATTCCGACACCGGCTCTCACCCACCCAGATATGATTTGTCAGGCAAACGCTGGCTCTTAATTTCCACCTGTGGCTTTTATACCTCACAGGGCAATTACGACTCTGTGTTCCTCCAATTTGACCATTATCTGGGCAAGGGAAATTATGAATCCATAACCAGCGGTCAGGGAGAGCTGTTTCGGGTTCCGGAACTTAAAAATCGAACGGAAGAGTATCTTTCACTGGTACGGGCGGCTGGTGCAGAATTTGCTTTGGGAAATATTACACCAGAGACAAAACAGGGCCTTTGCCAGCTTCTTCTTCCAAGAGAGATGTTTGAACAGGCGGCCAATGAAAGCTGGGGATTAAACGATGGCACGAAAGATCAGACACAGCCTTTTTCTGAGCCTGCTCTTACATTTACAAAACAAATGGCAGCTCTTTATAATCCCAAATCCTGGTCCTCAAAAGACCGTGTACTGGAGATGAATTACAGTGATATCAATAAAACATACCAGATTTTGCTGACTGGGACTGGGGCAAAGGTATTGACAAAGGATTTTGTTCCTTATACAACTAAAATTGAAACCCCACTATCTCTATGGATGAGTATCGCAAAAGGGGAAACGGACGGTCAAAAAGCTCTGATGGAGCAAAAATACCGTGTGGAGGGTGACTTTCAATTGATGATTCATTGGGATGATTATTTTGGAGTTCCCACAAAGCCAAAGGCACCAGAAAAGAAAAGTCTTATGCTGTTAATGCTGCTCCCATGGTTTCCTATCTGGTTTTTCATGGCAGCAAATCCAGTTCTTGGAGGCGCACTTGGAATAGTAGCAGGAGTGGCAATTCCCTTTTTGTCTTTCCATTATAAAACCACCATTTATGAATGCCTCTCCGGACTTTTTGGAGCAATCATCGGTATCCTGGCTATCATGGGCGTGTCCATCTCTATCCTGGTTCCCGCCTCATACCTGCTATTTGGTCTCATGTGGAGCATCACTGTATTCTTAAAAGAACCTCTGACTGCCAGCTACTCCAAGTACGGATACGGAGGAGATAAAGCTCTGAACAATCCTCTCTTTCTTAAGACCAACCGGATTCTCACTGCCTGTTGGGGAGTTTTGTATCTTGTCACCCCAATATGGACCTACTTTTTACTCGTTACAAAGATGACTATTTTTCTAATACTTATAAATACGATAACGCCTGTTCTTCTTGGTCTTTTTACAAAATGGTTTCAGACCTGGTACCCTTCTTATTTTGCCAGAAGCAAAAAATAATGTAAATTCATTTAAGGATCTGTCAATGGAAAAAGTTGGTGTTATGTTTCTGACTTCTTTTGGGAATTCTGATAAATGATATCAAGAAGATTGGAGGATTTCCATGAAGAACGAACCTGTATTTTTGACCGACCAGAACCACAATATCATTATGGAAGCAATTTTAGGAGCCCCAAATGCTGCAATTCCTGACAGTTTAAAGCCCTTTGACATCCTGGAGCCAAACACCTCTGACGGTGCGCAGGAAAAGCATGCACCAGTCATTGAGACCAACGGAAACCACGTTACCGTCAAGGTGGGAAGCATCTTCCACCCCATGTCTGAGGAGCACAGCATTGCATGGGTCAGTCTTTTCACAACAGCCGGCTGCCAGATGAGAGTCCACCTTGATAAGGATTGTGAGCCTGTGGCTTATTTCACCTTAGAAGAGGGCGATTCTCCGAAAGCTGCTTATGCCTATTGCAATCTTCATGGTTTCTGGAAGACAGAAGCTTAAGAAAAAGGAGTTTATGCGTAAATGACAATTACATGTCATGCATAAGCTCCTTCTTCATTTCTGCCTGATAAGCGCTGCTTTCCGCTCTGTTATCTTATCACCCTCTTCAACCCTTCCGCATAGGAGAGGACTGTAAACATCATAAAGAGCCGTCTTTCTTTCCACAGAAAGCTGACTGTCATTGGCATAACAGTATTTACACCCCATGAGGCAAGTGTCATATGCACCCACTTCCACACTTTCTAAGCAGCCGCATTCCGCCCTCTGGTTTCTATCTTTTTTCTCTTTGATTGGTACACCAAGAATCTTTTCTACCATGACCGGATCGATACAGCTACCCCGTGAGACTCCGGCCTGGCTTAAATCAGCGGTTTCTGCACACGCTTCAATCCTCATATGGCAGGAACCTGCAACCTCCGCCATCGCCCGGCTGATTCTAAGCATTCTTTCTTCCGTCATCTCTTCTGCTTTTATGCCTTTCATGTTACGGGCTGTTTTTCCGTACCAGTCAAGAAATGAAATGACCACTTTATTCGTATGTCCTTTCAACTCCCTGGCAATTTGTTTAAATGCCCGAAGGTGATAGGCCTCCTCATACCGGTCATTTATAAAAATAGGATCGTATCGCCACACCATTCTATCCGGTCCTAAGACCTTAGAAAACTCTTTAAATACACGGATCAACTCCTGTTTATCCGGCAGACCCGGTTCCACATCCCGCCCATATCCGGTTAAGGTAAACTGGAGATAGCAGGGTATGTCATTAAGCTCTGGAAGACGGACAAGCATTGGACTGGGATCCTTTGTCCAGAATACAATAAGCTCCACTTGTTCCGGAGATAAATCAATCCTGCTGATCTGCCGGCTGTTCATAGGATTTCTGACATAGAGAAACCCCTCCTTTATCCGCTCAAAAAACCAGTCGGAATAAAACCGGGGAATATCAGTCCGCCTGCTGACACTTAGTATCACCTGACTCCTCCTCTTTCATAGAGATACCTATATGATACAACGTTAAACCATCTTCTTCAACCGTTCCAGATGATCTTCCTCCACTTTGAGAAGATGATTCATGAGAGATATAATATCTTCCTTTGCCTCTCCCTTATACTGACGGATCCTCTTTAAGCAGTCAATAATTCCTCTGGTTCCTCCCAATATCAACATCTCAGCCATATGAGAGGGGGACTTATCCACAAATGTCTTCATATCAATTGCCAGGTAAGCCATAATCATTTCCATGGCAGAGATATCCTTTTCCTCTAAGCCATGCTGATTCAAAAGTTCCCTCGCCTTTTCGTGAATCTGCCTGTATTCCTTAAGCTCCTCCTCCAAATGGATTTTAAATGATTCATCCTCTGAGATTGTAAGAAGCTGTCCAATGGTTTCCACGCCCATCTGTGAGTTTTGATGGATGAAATTAAGCAATTCTGCGTCTGCGTTCATTTTTTTACCTCATTTCTTTCTTGGTATTTTAATAGTATGA